>JACCYU010000241.1 GCA_013696315.1 Gammaproteobacteria bacterium
ACTTCGAACGCGCCCCAGCCGCCGCTACCGACGGGCTTGTATGGCTCGATGCCCGCGTAACTAGCGTCCTCACCCGTCAGCACGAACACCGCCGTGGCTTGCGCGGCCTCATGCGAGAGTGCTGCGGTCGCGGTGCCGTCGGTCACGTCAAGCTTCGAGCGGATGTACTCCGCCAGCACGCCGAACGATCCGGCGTAGTAATAGCCCTGTGGCGACCAGCGCAGTTGTTGCCCATCGGCTGCGGTGGTCTCGGCGTACTCAAAGACGGTCTGCTGACCGGGGCTGCGATAGCGCGGCAGGAAATCCACCGCGCCGTCGCCCGCGCCGCCTTCCTTATCTCCAAAGCTGCCGGCGATGCCGAAGCCCAGACCCGTGATCGGCTCGGCGAACACGCGCGCTGAGTACTCGAAGTTGTCATCCGGATTGGTCGCTGGCGAATCGCGACCGTCGGGCGTGCCGTTGGTGATCGCGACTGCGTAACTGAAAATGCTGTCCGGCTTGCTGTTGATGAGCCCGCCGGTGTACAGCTCCGCCCCGATGTCGCGGTTCGGCGCGAGTTCGGTAGGATAGCCGCACTCGATCATGTGGAGATTGCTGGCGGATTGCAGACGCTCCAGGCCCACCGGCGCCTTGAACTTGCCGCCTCGCAGGGTCGCGAAGTGAACCGCATCAACGTCGACATAGGCGTCGATCAAGGTCGCGCTGTCGCCGGCGAAATCTGGCATCAGCTTGAATGAAACAAACTCGCCGACGGTGCCCTCCAGGGTTGGGCGCGCGCGGCGCACCAGGAGGTATCGCTGGCGGTGTCTTCGTCATCGGCGTAAACACGGGTGTCACCTTGCACCAGCACCTTGAGCTTGAGCGTGAAGGCGCCATCGCCGGACTCGATCACAAAGCCGCTTTCGTCGGCTGACGCGGTTGTATCCTCCTCCAGTGCGTCGGCTTCCTCTTCTTCCTGGATATCAAGCTGACGCTCGAGAATTCGGACTTTCTGATCCAGCTCGTAGAACTCTTCCACGCTGCTCGGGTCTTCCGCCAGTCCCACTTCCTCTGCTTGCGCGAGTTGGAGACTGCGGTCGACGACGCGGGCCTGCCGATCGAAAGCATCGACGTCATCTTCGGTCGCGGGCGCCGCGCTTGCGGCGCTGTGCAAGACCATGCCCCCAGCCACCAGCATTACCCTTCCAATCGATATTGTCTGTGACATTTGTGCACTTCCTATGCGCATTGATACCTCCGGAGAGCCGGTTGGTCTTGCGCTCAAAGAATAATGGGATTAAAAGCTCGCCAGCTGACTGGTAGAGTGAAAGAAATGGTTAACGGCGGGTGCGGTCTCGCGCGGCGGTTCCAGGCGGACTTTTTCCTTGCGTTCGATCTGAACGATGCGCCCGGCGTGTATGACAATCTCAACCGCGCCGTACTGGATGCCTTCCAGCGCACGCAGCACACGCGCCGCCGCCTGGGCGACTTCCCCGGTGTTCGTGTCGGCAAGATCGTGTGGCTCTGGCATACTCTCGCTCCGTGTGGGGCTAATCAAGTGACGCCATGCTAACGTGGTGAGCGGCCGATTTGAAATAACCTTTTGTTCACCGGATATATAGAAAATAGAATATGAGAATATAAGGCTTAGTTAATGCGTCGTTATGTATTAGCATCGCTCGTACTCACGCAAACCGTCTTGTTGCCATGACCAAAAACAATTCGATGACGCCGATCCGGCTCGCGATCAGCGGCGCTGGCGGTCGCATGGGCCGCACCTTGATTGAAGCATGTCAGGCCGGTGAGGGGATCGAACTTACCGCCGCCGTGGAGCATCCGGACAGCAGCCTGATCGGCGCGGATGCCGGCGAGATCGCCAGTGTCGGCAAGCTGGGCGTCGCTATTATGCCCGGCCTCGATCGCGTGCTCGCGGATTTCGATGTGGTCATCGATTTCACGCGGCCGGCCGCGACCTTGGAAAATCTGGCGGTCTGCAAGACCCACGGCAAGCGCATGGTGATTGGCACCACGGGTTTCAGCGCGGAGCAGGGCGCCCGGATCGGAGCGGCGGCGGCGGACATCGCCATCATGCTCGCGCCGAACATGAGCGCCGGGGTAAATCTATGTCTTAAACTGCTGGACACCGCCGCGCGGGTGCTGGGTGATTCGGTCGATATCGAGATCGTCGAGGCGCACCATCGCTACAAGACTGACGCGCCCTCGGGCACCGCATTGCGCATGGGCGAAGTGGTCGCTCAGGCGCTGGGCCGGAACCTGTCCGAGTGCGCGGTATATGGACGGGAAGGCCAGACCGGCACGCGGGATCGCAAATCGATTGGCTTCGAGACGATTCGCGCCGGCGATATTGTCGGCGAGCATACAGTTATGTTCGCAGGATTGGGTGAGCGGGTTGAAATCACCCACAAGGCTTCCAGCCGCCTGACGTTCGCCAACGGCGCGGTACGCGCGGCCGTCTGGATCGCAGGACAGAAACACGGCCTGTTCGATATGCAGGACGTGCTGGGTTTGCGCTAGACCGGGGCGAAACCGCGCTCGCCCACTGTAATGGCTTGCCCGATCTGTGCTCGCTTTCGCCCAGGCTAGCGTCTGGCGGAGTTGCTTACGCCGTATTGAAAACGTAGTGGATGGCCAGTTGGACCAACTCGCCGATGATCACGATGACAAGGAGCCGGAATACCCACGTCCGGGCGAAGGACGACGCGGCGAGGCGCGCGCCCAGTACGCCTCCGGCGAATCCGCCCGCGCCCATCACGGCGCCCATGCCCCAGTCAACGACGCCGTCGGCGGCAAATACGGCCAGGGCAACCGCCGTTGTGGGAATCAGCGCCAGGGTTTTCAGGGCATTTGCCTCGACGAGCGGCATGTGTACCGCCAGGACGAGGGCGAGCAGCAGATAGGTTGCGCCATCGAGGACAATGAAGCCCAACCAGATGCCGATGCCGCAGAAGATAGCCACCTCGCGGATTCCGAACCGTGTTTCGCTCGCGGGCGACGACTCGATCGCGTGCTTGAGTTTGGTGAAGAGCAGGACAAGCGCTACCAGCACCGCCAGGGTGATGACGAGGCCGAGATCGCGGCCAGGCAACGAGTCCGCAGCGAGTGCTCCCACGGCCGCACCCGCGGTAACCGGAACGCATACGCGCCAGGCTAGCGGCCACAGGATGTGACCGCCCCGCCAGTATCAGCGCTTACGCGATGTTCGCGATTCATACGGTGCGCCTCGCCGGGCACAGCAAAAACGGACCGCCCAGGTGCTTCCGATAAAGAACAAGAAAGGCAGGAGGGCGATACAACTCGCCGCACGTAAAAGTAGAACGAGCTGGGGCATGGCCGATGAACCAGAATCCCGAACAGATCGCGCGCGACCAGATCGATAAGCGTCTGGTCGAGGTCGGCTGGGTTGTTCAGAACAGGAAGGCCATCGATTTCAACGCGGGCTTGGGGATTGCCGTTCGCGAGTACCAGACCGATGTCGGTCCGGCCGACTACGCGCTGTTCGTTGATAAAAAGGCCGTCGGCGTTATCGAAGCCAAGCCTCGGGAGTGGGGCCACAAGATCACGATGGTCGAGGAGCAATCGGCGGACTATGCCGCGGCGAAGCTCAAGTGGATCCACAACAAAGCGCCGCTGCCTTTTGTCTACGAGAGCACCGGCATCATCACGCGTTGCACCGATGGCCGTGATCCGAAGCCACGGTCACGGGAGGTTTCACCTTCCACCGGCCAGAGACCATGGCGGAGAGGCTGTCAAAAACCGCCTCGCTCCGTACCCGGCTACAGACGCTGCCGCTGCTGGTTCATTCTGGCCTGCGGGATTGCCAGATCACCGCGATCGAAAACCTGGAGAAATCCTTCAAGCACGACCGGCCCCGCGCGCTGGTGCAGATGGCCACGGGTTCCGGCAAGACCTACACGGCGATCACGTCTGTCTACCGTCTGCTGAAGCACGCGGATGCCAGGCGCATCTTGTTTCTGGTCGATACCAAGAACCTCGGCGAACAGGCGGAACAGGAATTCATGGCCTATCTACCGAACGACGATAATCGGAAGTTCATCGAGCTCTACAACGTTCAGCGTCTCAAATCATCCTTTGTCGCCAAGGATTCGCAGGTTTGCATCAGCACCATCCAGCGCATGTACTCACTGCTGAAGGACGAGCCGCTCGACGAAGCCGGCGAGGAGGTCAATCCCGCCGAGCGGATGTTGAAAGCGAAACAATCGCTGCCGGTCGTTTACAACCGAAAGATCCCGCCGGAGTTTTTCGATTTCATCATCATCGATGAGTGCCATCGCTCCATCTACAATCTGTGGCGGCAGGTGATTGAGTACTTCGATGCTTACCTGATTGGTCTGACCGCCACGCCCGACAACCGGACTTACGGTTTCTTTCACAAGAACGTCGTCAGCGAATACGACCACCAACAGGCCGTCGCCGACGGCGTGAACGTCGGCAACGAGATTTACGTCATCGAGACCGAGCGCACTCGACAAGTGGCGATCCTGAAGACCGATCAACAGATCGAGCGCCGCGAGCGGCTCACGCGCAAGAAACGGTGGGAGCGCCAGGATGAGGACGAGGCGTACTCGGCCAGTCAGCTCGACCGCGCATTCGTCAACCCGGATCAGATCCGCACGGTCATCCGCACCTTTCGCGCTACCGATTGATTGTTGAATCAGTCGCCGTTAACCGCGCTGCGGCGGGTGTGATTCGTTGTGCCGTAACCATGTGGATTGAAATCAACGATAGTGTTGACCCGTGTAACAAGGGAGTATTAATGTCAGTATATGGCATATTCATCCACTTCTTACCGTCCTAAATGGAACGCTGGTAAAACCACGGTGATTAGGGTGCCAGAAATCTTGGCCGCACCCGTACTTGAATACGCGCAATAGAGCTGGCCCCATCTGTTTGAACAGTTCTACCCGTTCCGATAAGTGGATTCTCTGCGGTTGGGTTACGCAGCCTTGGGCATTGGCTGCAGGCCTGAAGTAGACCTCATCGGGTGTGTGCCGTTCAA
>JACCYU010000242.1 GCA_013696315.1 Gammaproteobacteria bacterium
CGTTTCTGTGCCGGCAGACGAACTTCATCCACAACGTCGCGGCGCAGGGCAGGCCGGTCAACATCAAGAAGGGGCAGTTCCTGTCGCCGTGGGAAATGAAAAACGTGGTGGACAAGGCGCGCGCCGCAGGCAACGATCAACTCATGGTGTGCGAGCGCGGCGCCTCGTTCGGGTATCATAATCTGGTGTCCGACATGCGCGCGCTGGTGGTGATGCGCGAGACAGGTTGTCCGGTGGTGTTCGACGCCACGCATTCGGTGCAGCTCCCGGGCGGGCAGGGCGCGAGTTCCGGCGGGCAGCGCGAGTTCGTGCCGGTGCTGGCGCGCGCCGCGGTGGCGGCTGGTGTCGCCGGCATATTCATGGAAACGCATCCGGAGCCGGCGCGCGCCTTGAGTGACGGGCCCAACGCTTGGCCGCTGGAATTGATGACGGAATTGTTGATTACGCTCAAGACGCTGGACGCGGCGGTCAAGTCGCAGGCGTTTGTGGAGGACCGCGTGTGAAGCGGGCACCGCCGACGTCGCGTACGCTCATGGTAGCGATGATACGATGTAGATTCAAAATGGCGCCGTGACTTTCGATACCCGCACAAGGTAAATTCTCGACTAAATGAACAGCGTGCCACCGTTACCCGAAGATAGACTGCGTAACGTAGAGATCGATGTCGCGTCGATCAAAGCTCGCCTTGACGCCGAACTGCCCCACCTTGCGACAAAGTCGGATGTGGAGCGCGCAAGCGCCAGTGTGAAACGGATGGGTCGCTTACTCATCATGTGGACGGTAGGCACTGCCCTGGTGGGCACAAGCGTAGTCTCAGGGATCGCCTTTGCGGCAATCCGCTGCGCTGCCAGCTGAAGTACTGAACGTTAATTCCCGCAAATCATTCTCGAATCAACAGAAGAGCAGGCTATGTCCGCAATTATCGATATCCACGCGCGCGAAATTCTGGACTCGCGCGGCAATCCCACGGTCGAGGCCGATGTCACCTTGAAATCCGGGCACATTGGCCGTGCGGCGGTGCCTTCCGGCGCGTCGACCGGTACGCGCGAGGCGATCGAGCTGCGCGACGGCGATCAGCATCGTTATGGTGGCAAAGGCGTCACCCGCGCCGTCAACAACGTCAACAGCATGATCCGGCCCAACGTCATCGGCCTCGACGCCGCGGATCAGCAGGCGCTGGATAAGCGCATGATCGATCTGGACGGTACCTCGAACAAGGGTCGTCTCGGCGCCAACGCGATTCTGGCGGTGTCGATGGCGTCGGCGAAAGCCGCGGCGAGCGAAGCCGGTGTGCCGCTTTACCGGCATCTGGGCGGCGACGGCCCCTTCATTTCGCCGGTCCCCATGATGAACATCATCAACGGCGGCGCGCATGCCGACAACAGTGTGGATCTGCAGGAGTTCATGATCCTGCCGGTCGGCGCCGAGAGCGTGCGCGAGGCGGTGCGCTATGGCGCCGAGGTTTTTCACGCGCTGCGAAAAGTTCTCCGCAAGCGGGGTATGAGCACCGCGGTCGGCGACGAGGGCGGGTTCGCCCCCGATCTGCCTTCCAACGAAGCGGCCGTTGAAACGATACTGGAAGCGATTCAGGCGGCGGGTTTCGAACCCGGCAAGGACATTTATCTGGGTCTGGACGCCGCAAGTTCGGAATTTTATCGCGACGGCCGCTACGAATTGGTGTCGGAGCGCAAGTCGCTGGACGCGGGCGGGTTTATCGATTATCTGGCCGCCTGGGTGGATCAGTATCCCATCATCAGCATCGAGGACGGACTTGCCGAGGACGACTGGGAAGGCTGGGCCGAGCTGACACGCAGGCTTGGTGACAAGGTGCAACTGGTCGGCGACGACCTGTTTGTCACCAATACCGAAATTCTCGAGCGCGGCATCAGCGAGAACGTCGCGAATTCAATTCTGATCAAGCTCAATCAGATTGGCACGCTGACCGAAACGCTTGCCGCCATCCGCATGGCGCACGACGCGGGCTACACCGCGGTGATCTCGCACCGCTCGGGCGAGACCGAGGATACGACCATCGCCGACCTGGCGGTGGCGAGCGCGGCCGGACAGATCAAGACCGGCTCTCTGTGCCGCTCGGATCGCGTGGCGAAATACAATCAGTTGATACGCATCGAAGAATCCCTGGGCAAGCAATGCAGCTATGCGGGCATGCAACCATTCCCGCGCGTCGGCACCGCGTAGAAAAGGCTTAGTCGAGCAGCGTATCGTGGCTAAGCACACACCATCAATCGCCAAAAACCAGATGCGACGCTGCTGCATTGCGGTCATTGACCCACCCCCGTCGAATGCTGACATAGATCGGCTTTGGAAATTCTTTGATTCGTCGTGCGCATATTGCGGCGCCGCTTTGGTCCGCGGCGAGCGTCGCGATCACGTCCTTTCACAGTCGGCACTCGGGACTAACGACATCCACAATCAGGTTTTGTCCTGTGGGCTATGCAACGGAGATGAAAAGAGGGAAGAGCCTTGGGAGTCATTCCTCGCTCGCAAGGTCTCTTCGGCGTCTTTACAACGGAGGCGCCGAGCGCGCATTGAGGAGTGGATGCAGCAAGCACCTCCAGGACGCCTATCAATAAGCTCAAAGAAGCGTCGAACGGCCGAAGCAATCGCGCGAGCGTTTAAAGACTTTGATGCGGCAGTAGAAGAACTTCGCGCGCTAAGAGGCCGGAGCACCTAACATGCGCCTAGGTTTTCTCGTGCTCGGGCTGCTGTTTGTGGCCTTGCAATATCAGCTCTGGGTCGGCGACGGCAGCCAGGCGGAGGTGTGGGATCTGCAGCGTGCGATCGACGCCCAGAGCCGCGAAAACGCCGCGCTGCGCGAACGCAATCAGGCGCTGGCGGCCGAGGTTATTGATCTGAAGACTGCGGAAGAAGCCATCGAGGAACGCGCGCGGCTGGAGCTGGGCATGATCCGCGAGGGGGAGACGTTTTACCGCGTCGTGGAGCCGCTGCCGTCGCGGTGAGCCGCGGGGCCGCACCCTTGGCTTCACAGCCGCCGGGCGGGAGCCGATGGCAAGTCAGCAAAGCATTTCGTAGTCGACTAAAGGCCTATGATTGAAGCCGCCGCGTTCTGGGCCGTGATCCCCGCCGCCGGCGCGGGCCGGCGCATCGGCGGTGCAATTCCGAAGCAATACCTGCCGCTTGCCGGCAAACTGGTGATCGAGCACGCCCTCGCATGTTTTATCGAGTATGCGAAGATCGCCGGCATCGTGGTTGCCGTGGACTCCAACGACGACCGCTGGCCGTCCCTGAAGATTGCAAGCGCCAAACCGCTGGTGACTGTAATCGGTGGCCGCGAGCGTTGTCATTCAGTGCTCAACGCGTTGGAGCACCTAAAGAACGTGACGCGCGAAGATGCCTGGGTGCTGGTGCACGATGCCGCGCGCCCCTGTCTCCACGCGGACGATCTCGACAAGCTGATGACAACCCTGGCCGATGACCCGGTCGGCGGCATCCTCGCGGCGCCGGTGCGCGACACCCTCAAGCGCGCCGATCGCGAAAACCGTATCGATCAGACCGTAGAGCGGACCGCGCTATGGCACGCGCTGACCCCGCAGATGTTTCGTTTGAGCGTGCTGCATGCGGCGTTGCAGGCGGCGATCGAAGCGGATGTCGCTGTCACCGACGAAGCCGCCGCCGTGGAAAGAGCAGGGCTGCGTCCGCGGCTGGTGGAAGGCCGTGGCGACAACATCAAGATCACGCATCCGCAGGATCTGGCGCTGGCGGAACGTATTCTGGCTGTGCGGGTGTTATGCTAGGTTTTACCTTGGCTACGGCGTCAAGTCTCGTCATTGATCTTAATGTAGATTGGGCTGCATAGTCCCGCGGTGCTTGATGGCGGCCAAGCGCCAACTTCTCGCCATCTTGCCGATAAGTTAATTTCTGACCTCGCGCCGCGCACTGTGCCTATTGAGACTTGAGTAATATGGTGACAATAGTCATTATTGGTCATCTTCGAATGCGTGAGGATGTTCAGCGATGGCCAAGGGACGAGATTTTGATGCGCTCCAGAAACGACGCATGCGGGCGGCGAACCTGCTACGGCGAGGGCTTTCGCAGTCCCGAGTCGCCCACCAGCTGGGGGTCTCACGCCAGTCGGTTTCGCGCTGGGCCGGCAGGCTCGAAGCGCACGGGCAGGCCGGCTTGCGCAAGGC
>JACCYU010000243.1 GCA_013696315.1 Gammaproteobacteria bacterium
GCGCCGCGGCGCCCGAGTCCACCGTGATGATGTCGATGTCGTCGTGACCCAGCAGTTCGGTGACGCTCAGGCGCTCGGCCGCATTGTCCTCGACGATCAGCAGGCGTTTGCGGCGCGGGGCCGCGAACGCCTTGAGCCGCGCCAGCGCCGCTTCCAGATCTTCGCTGGTCGCAGGCTTGGTGAGGAAAGAGAACGCGCCGCGGGCGAGACCATGCTGCCGGTCCTCGTCCAGCGTAACCATCTGCACGGGAATATGACGTGTGGCGGCGTCCTGCTTGAGCTGGCTCAACACCGTCCAGCCCAGCATATCGGGCAGAAATACATCTAGCGATACCGCGGTCGGGTGGTGTTCGCGGGTAAGTGCCAAGGCTTCCGAGCCGCGCATCGCGACCAGCACCTTGAAGCCATTTTCGCGCGCGAGATCGACCAGCAGCCGCGCGTAGTGCGGGTCGTCTTCCACGATAAGCAGGATAGAGTCATCCGCGGCGAGCGACTCGCGATCGTCCGGAATGTGTACCGTCGGATGGTCGGAGGAGGGCTGCGCCACCGGCAGGCTGCTAGTGATAGCGGTAACCTTGGCGTCTGCTGTGAGCATTGGCGCTGAGGAGCCAACATACCGCAACGGCAGAAAGAGCGTAAATGTGCTGCCCACGCCGGGCGCGCTGCGCAGCTGAATCTCGCCGCCGAGCCGGAACGCCAGTTCGCGACTGATGGCAAGGCCAAGACCGGTGCCGCCGTACGTGCGGCTGGTGCCGGCGTCGGCTTGCTGGAATGCCTCGAATATGAGTTTCTGCTTATCCAGCGGGATGCCGATGCCCGTGTCCGATACCTCGAAGGCGACCACCGTGGCTGACGCCTGCAGCACCGGATTATCGGAATTCCAGCCGCCCGCGACCGCCGAAACACTAAAGCGCACTCCGCCATGCTCGGTGAACTTGAAAGCGTTGGACAGCAGATTCTTGAGCACCTGCAGGAGGCGCTTCGAATCCGTGACCATGGTTTTGCTCAGCGACGGGTCCACCGAGATATCGAAGGACAGGTGGCGATGCTCGGTCTCGTGGCGAAAGGTGCGTTCCACCATGCCCAGCAGCGTGACAAACGAGATCTCCTCGGCCTCCACGGTGACCGTGCCGGATTCGATCTTGGAAAGATCCAGGATATCGCTGATAAGGTAAGCAGGTCTGTGCCGGCGCCATGGATGGTGCGGGCGAACTTCACCTGCCTGGCGCTAAGGTTGCCGTCCAGATTATCGCCGAGCTGCTGACCCAGGATCAGGATGCTGTTTAGCGGTGTACGCAGTTCATGCGACATGTTCGCCAGGAATTCCGATTTGTATTTGGAGGTCAGGGCGAGCTCCGCCGCTTTTTCCTCAACCGCCCGGCGCGCGTGCTCAATCTCCTGGTTCTTGCGTTCCACCTCCACGTTCTGTTCCGCCAGCTCCTGTGCCTTCTGGGCGAGTTGTTCGTTTTTCTGCTGCATTTCCTTTTGCTGCGCCGTCAGCTCGCCGGCAAGCTGCTGGGACTGCTTGAGGAGTGACTCCGTCTGCATCGTCGCTTCTATACTGTTGAACACGATGCCGATGCTGGTGGTCAACTGGTCGAGAAACGTGAGTTGCGATGGCGTGAACTCATTCAGTGACGCGAGCCCAATGACCGCCTTGATCTGCCCCTCGAACACCACCGGCAGGAACACCAGGCACCGTGGCAGAACCTGCAGCAGACCGGAGCCGACCGGCACGGTGTCCGGAGGCACGTCGTTGACCAGAATGCGACGCTGATCGACGGCGCACTGCCCGAGGAAGCCTTCGCCCAGTGCGAGTCGTTCCGGGTAGCCCCCGTGATTGAGATTTCCGTAGCTCGCTAGCAGTTTGAGGTGCGGCGCTTGCTCCTCCTCCAGCCAGTAAATCAGGCCTTGATGAGCGTTGACCAGCGGTACGAGTTCACTCAACAGTTTCCTGCCGACTATGGTCAGGTCGCGCTGGCCTTGCAGCATGCTGGTGAACTGGGCGAGGTTGGTCTTCATCCAGTCCTGTTCGTTCTTGCGATCGGTAGTGAGCCGCAGATTGCCGATCATGGCGTTGATATTGTCCTTGAGCTCAGCCACTTCGCCGCGGACGTCGACCTGGATGGATCGAGTCAGATTGCCCTGGGTGACAGCGGTGGCGACTTCGGCAATGGCCCGCACCTGATTGGTGAGGTTCGCGGCCAGGAGATTGACGTTGCCCGTGAGGTCCTTCCAGGTGCCGGCCGCGCCGGGCACGTTGGCCTGTCCACCCAGGCGGCCTTCCACCCCGACTTCGCGTGCTACGGTCGTTACCTGTGCAGCGAAGATCGCCAGTGTGGAGGTCATGTTGTTGATGGTCTCGCCGAGCGCCGCCACTTCGCCCTTGGCGTTAACCGACAGCTGCTGTTTCAAATCGCCGCCGGCCACCGCGGTTACGACCTTGACGATGCCGCGCACCTGTTCGGTCAGGTTAGTGGCCATGACGTTGACGTTGTCGGTTAAATCTTTCCAGGTGCCGGCCACGCCGGGCACCTGTGCCTGACCGCCGAGCTTGCCCTCGGTGCCGACTTCGCGAGCGACTCGGGTCACTTCGGCGGCAAATGCATTGAGCTGATCCACCATGGTGTTGATGGTGTTCGTCAGCTCGAGGATCTCGCCCTTGACGTCCACCGTGATCTTGCGCGACAAATCGCCGCGCGCCACGGCGGTGGTGACTTCCGCGATGTTGCGTACCTGCGTGGTCAGATTCGCGGCGAGCAGGTTGACGTTGTCGGTCAGGTCTTTCCATGTGCCGGCCACGCCGGGCACCACGGCTTGACCGCCCAGACGGCCCTCGGTGCCGACCTCGCGCGCGACGCGGGTCACCTCGGCCGCGAATGAGCGAAGCTGCTCGACCATGGTGTTCAGCGTTTCCTTGAGTTGCAGGATCTCGCCGCGCACGTCCACCGTGATCTTGCGCGAAAGGTCGCCGCTGGCGATGGCGGTCGCAACTTCGGCGATGTTGCGCACCTGTGCCGTGAGATTACTGGCCATGAAGTTGACGCTGTCGGTCAAATCCTTCCAGGTGCCGGCCACACCGGGCACCTGCGCCTGACCGCCGAGCTTGCCCTCGGTGCCGACTTCGCGCGCGACGCGAGTCACCTCGGATGCGAAGCCGTTGAGCTGGTCGACCATGGTGTTGATGGTCTCCTTAAGCTCGAGGATCTCGCCGCGCACGTCCACCGTGATTTTGCGTGACAGGTCGCCGCTGGCGATGGCGGTCGCCACCTCGGCGATGTTGCGCACCTGCGCGGTCAGATTGCTGGCCATGAAGTTGACGTTGTCGGTCAGGTCCTTCCAGGTGCCGCCGACGCCAGGCACCTGCGCCTGACCGCCGAGCTTGCCCTCGGTGCCGACTTCACGCGCGACGCGGGTCACCTCGGACGCGAAAGCGTTGAGCTGGTCGACCATGGTGTTGATGGCTTCCTTGAGCTGCAGTATCTCGCCGCGCACGTCCACCGTAATCTTGCGCGACAGGTCGCCGCTGGCCACCGCGATCGTTACGTCGGCGATGTTGCGCACCTGCGCGGTGAGATTGTTGGCCATGGAGTTAACATTGTCAGTTAGACCCTTCCAGGTGCCGGCCACGCCCGGCACCACGGCCTGTCCGCCCAGACGTCCGTCGGTGCCGACCTCGCGCGCGACGCGCGTGACCTCGTCGGTAAATACACCGAGCTGCTGCACCATGGTGTTGACGATCGTCGCGGAGCGCAGGAACTCGCCTGCCAGCGGTTGCCCGTCGACGTCCAGAGGCACAGTAGTCGAGAGATCGCCGCGGGCTACGGCCGCGACGGCGCGGGTGACCTCGGTCGTTGGCCACAGCAAATCGTCGATAAGCGTGTTAATGGAGGACTCCATCTCGCCCCAGGCGCCGCTGGAGCGGCCAAATTTGGCGCGTCGTCGCGTCTTGCCCTCTTTGCCAACGATCTGCCCGACCCGCTTGAGCTCTCTAGCCATGCGTTCGTTGGTCGCCAGGATATCGTTAAAGGTGTCGGCGATCTTGCCTTCCAGTCCGACCCGGTCGCCGGGCAGGCGCACGGAAAAGTCGCCAGCGCGCACCGCCTGCAGAACGACAAGCAGGTTTTGTGAATCGAAGGAATAAACTTCCTCGTCAGTTTCGGCGAACTCCGTCGTCCGGGTCGTCGAAGTGCTTCTCTCCATGAAATCTGCTCCGGTGCATGTAGCCGCATGAATTGTCCGCTTGCTTCGCCGCCTTGAAGCGCGCGAAGCGATGTGCGTCGCGCTCTGGTTGATGCGTATCAACTAACACGCGGCGAAGCCCGCGCTTTAAGGGTTCTCCTGCCAGCCGATGCTCAAGCAATCAGGCATCGCTACTACGCTTGCTGCTGCGCCGAGCGAGCGGGTTCCGCGAGGCGTTGTTTGCCGCGCCTGCAAGCGATTGGGTAGGAACGAGAAAGTTTATAGGGAGCCCGCGCACGCGGCGAGACGGCCGGGTGGCCGATTTATGGCTATTCGTCGGGGTTATTACGCCGCTCATCCCGCGTCGCCGCAGACCGCTCAGAAAAGTCTACGGCAGAGGATTTTTCTACTGTGGCTCCGAGGCTGGCGGCGCGCGACCACTTTGCGGTTTTTGCGCACGATCGCCAGTAAGCTCAAAATGAAGGAGAACAGAAGAGACCGGCGTCCATGGCAAGCAGAGTGGGCGCGCCCAGAATGTCTATCGGGTGCTTGGAACAGTAGATCTCGTAATTGCGCGGGAGCCGTTTATAGATAAGCCGCTCGAGACCACAGTAGTTGTCGATGGCGAGCATTTCACCATCAACTGCATCATCAGGGTGGTGCCGCTACGGCCTGAGGTGCCTACATTATGTTTGTGTCTTGGCATCGATTGCGTTTGACCAGCTGGTCGAAAAATCGTGTCGTTAAGCCCAGATTAATTAATTAAGACACGGACTTTAAGGGAATTTTCAAAACTACAGCTTGAAGAGCAACGCCCAGCGCGGCCCCGACGGTGTTGGCGAACGCATCGATTAGCGACGAGGTACGTCCCGGCAAAAAATACTGGATCGACTCGAAACTTACGGTGGTCAGCGCGGCGATGGCCACGACAGCCGCGGCGAATTTCAGACCGCCGTCAAACCGGCGCCGCGCGGGTGTAAACAGCAACACGCCCAGCGGCACGAACAGCACGATATTGGCCAGGATTTCGCTTGTTTCGCGTGCGTTGGAGGACAGTGGTCCGTGCGGCCACTTCAGAAAATCATCGCTGCCCCGAATCAGGTATCGCGGTATCTCAAGCGCCGGCGCGATTCCGGGCGGCTCCCTCAGCGCGCGCGTGCCGCTGAAATCGTAGCCTGCCAGCGCGCCGCGCCGTTGCGGCTCACGCGCTTCGGCGCCGGCCGAGAACAGGCGCTCAATTTCGCCGCTTCCCAGCGCGCGATCCCACAAGGTGACGGCGTAAAGCTTGCCGAGCCAAGGCCGCTGGCCCGTCAGCTCGTTGCCGAATACGAGGTAATGGCCGTCGTCCCAGTTGCCGAAGCCTCCGCCCGGCATCGCGGCGTCGAAGCGCCGCCTGCCATCGACGTAGACGCGCTGCCGCGTGAAGTCATAGGTCACGACCACATGCTGAATGGCATGCGTGACGAACGCGTCCCTGACCTGCACGAACGGCTTGAGCGCATTGGCATCCGTGCGCACGGTGCGCAGGCGCATGATCAGATCGTGGCCCTGCTGCGCCAGGGTAAAGTTTCGCGCGAATATGTCGCGTGAGCAGGACACGATTCGCGCGTGTCTGGGCGGATCGTTGCGCCCGGCAGCCACCCAGAGTTCCAGCGAAAAGCCGGCGCCGCGTCTAAGCGCGGCAACAAGCCCCCGCGCCGGCGCTGTGGAGCGCACCGCGCCCGGCGCGGCGAACTCAATTCCCGCGCCATTCATCTGGCGCACGCCGTTATCGACAATCGGCGAGGCTGGCGAAGTAGCCCAAGGTCAATCCGTAGCGGATGAGCCAGGCCGGACTCCGGCGGAGGTTAGGTTTAGCGATTTTTCAGTCCCTGACTTCCAAGGCCGAATTGCCGTATCGTGATCTGCCCCGACGTATCGGCAACGCCGCCTACGCAGCCCTGTCGCCGTCGACCTCGACCTTTACGCCACGCGCCAGAAAACACAGATGATCGCGTACTTTCAGGGCGTTCTCCAGTGGCTGCTCGTAAACCCATGCCGCGTCCGCAATGCGATGTCCGTCGAGCGTGACCGTGCGATAAGTCGCCGTGCCCTTGTAAGGACACACGGTGCGCGTCGCGCTCGGCTCCAGCAGTTCGCTGCGTACGTGCTCGGGCGCGATATAGAATCGGTTCGGCAGGCCGGTTTCAGACAAAACCTTTGGCCGCCGGGTTTCGGCGACCAAATGACCAGCGGCGATGACCTGCACGTGGCGGCTGCTTTCGCGCACGTCTACCCGATGGTAGGGATCCCGCAAATGGCCTTGAATCTCTTCGTCCTCGTCGAGCCAGGTATCCATCGCATCCCAGTGAAACGCGAGATATCCGCGCAGCCAGCGGGCCGCGTCCTGTGGTTCCGGGTAGGCCCACATCGCGTTCTCCGCGATGCGATTCTGGCCGCGCACCGACCAGTACGACGCATCGCCCTTGTACGGGCAGTGCGTGGCGCGATCCGTCGCTTCGCATAAATCGAGACGCACGTCCTCGCGCGGCACGTATAGCTGCGGCAGCAGGCCGGTTTCGTGCAGAAGTTTGCCGCCACTCGAGTCCAGCACGGTCTCGCCGTCGAAGATGGCGCGCACGCGGCGCGGAAAACTTTCGAAAAACAGGCGTCGCGCGGGACCTTCGATGCGGTAATTCGCCTCAGCCGGCTTGCCCGCCAGCGGGCCGTGGGAAATTGTCAGGCTCATGGGTTTGACTCCCTCATGGCGCATGACTCGCACAAGGATATGCGGCGACGCCGCCAGCGAGCCAACGAACGTCGGACAAGCAAGATCGGTTCCCTGCGTATCCACGGTTGACAGCGCTCGCGCCCACGGTTGACATCTCTGACTCGCCTTGCAAAGCAGCATGGGTCGTTTTAATTTAGCGCCGAGGTGCAATCGGGGCGAACTGACATCGGGCCGTAGCAGAATAGGGGGCAGCAGACCGTGAAAGATTTGATCGTGCATGTTGAGAGCTCGGCGCGCTGTACCGCCCGCATCGAGTATGCGGCGCGCATGGCGCGGCGGTTAAACGCGCGGCTGGCGGGTGTATACGCCTTGCAGGCGCCGGTTATGCCGCTGGATGATGGTCTGTTGCAGGGGCTGGAAGGCGCGGTTACCGCACCGGAAAGTTTGGAATACAACGCGCAGATCTCACATGCCGAGGGCGAGGCCGCCGAAGAAACATTCAATCGCTGCGTTGCCCGTCATGCGGTGGCAGCGCGGTGGCGAACGATGGCCGGCGGTGCTGCTGACGTAATGATTGCCTACGCGCGATTCGCTGATATGGCGATAATCAGTCAGGCGCACGCGGGCGGCGAGGACATCGCCGCTGATGTGGCATTGCGGGCGGGGCGACCGGTGCTGGTCGTGCCGCACACGGAGCGTTTGTCGGCGGCGGCTGACCACGTCATGGTCGCCTGGGATGCGAGCCGCGAGGCGGCGCGCGCGCTGCACGACGCCATGCCGCTGCTGCGCGCGGCCTTGCGCGTGACCTTGCTGTCGATCGGCCCGGCGGAAAAAATGCCGCCCGGCGTAGATATTGTCGAGCATCTGGCGGCTCATGAAGTGCAGGTCGAATCCGAGCACGATGACGGCGGCGAGCGGGATCGGGGCAGTTGCCTGGTGGCCCGTACCGCGGAACTCGGCTGCGATCTCATCGTCATGGGCGCGTACGGGCATTCACCGCTACGGCAGCGCGTTCTGGGCGGGACCAGCAGCTACGTGCTCAAGCACATGAGCGTGCCCGTGTTAATGTCGCATTAACGGCGCGGCTCTGAACCGTGAGATGGCAATGTAATTGCTACAAACTGGCCGTGTAAAACCTACAACCCGAAGGCACGACGCATACGCACACGGCGCGCGCACCTGATAGGCCACAACCGCGCGTGCCACACAAAGGCCACCCCAGGGGTATAACCTGCGGTGCGGCGACAACCGGCACGTGATTTGCTCCATTGTCTGTCAATATCGATTCATTCACATTCAGCTAACAGCGAGGCACCGACAATGGCACATACGCTTCCCGAACTGCCTTATCCAAAGAACGCGCTCGAGCCGCATATCTCGGCCGAGACCATGGAGTATCACCACGACAAGCATCACAAGACCTACATCGATACGGTCAATCAGCTCATTGATGGCACGGATCTCAAGAACGCATCGCTGGAAGAAATCATCAATGGCACAGATAACCAGAAGCTGTTCAACAATGCGTCTCAGGCCTGGAATCACAACCTGTTCTGGCAGTGCATGAGCCCCGATGGCGGCGGTGCGCCACAAGGCGAACTGGCCAGCGCCATCGAGAGTAGCTTTGGCTCGTTCGATGACTTCAAGAAAGAATTCAAGACCACCGCCACGTCGGTGTTCGGCGCCGGCTGGGCCTGGCTGGTGAAGGACAAGAGCGGCAAGCTCGCCGCGCGCGATCTAAAGCATGCCGGCCGCAACCCGATAGCGGAAGGCGAGACCGCGCTGTTCGGTCTGGACATGTGGGAGCACGCCTATTACATCGACTATCGCAACGTCAAGGCAGACTATGTGGATCATTTTTGGGAAGTCACCAACTGGGACTTCATCGCTCGAAACCTTGACAAATAATCTTACCGGGTAATGGAACCGGCGAGGCTGACAATGATGGGACAGAAACATGTCTGAAGGCGCGCCCAGCGGAACGGTAAGAGTGCGCGCTTGGCCGGACGAAGAACGTGCCGAACGCGCGCCCAATAACGTCAGCGACGGCGAACGGGTACTGTCCGCTGTCGCCGGCGGCCTGCTGATGATCAGCGGGGTGCGGCGGCTGTCGCTAAGCGGCCTGGTGTTGACCGCGCTAGGCGGCGCGCTGGCCTATCGCGCCGCGTCGGGTCATTGCGCTGCGTACGAGCGGCTGGGCATAGATAATTCCGCGAACCAAAACGGTTCTGTGTCTGAAACGCAGCCGACGCAAAATTCGGATGAATCGTATTCCGGCTCGAACCGATAATACGCCGCGCCAAGGTCAGGTCTTGTACGCGCTGTCGTGAAGATTGCGAAGCGGCGATCATGGGAAAAGAGCCGATTACGGCCGCGGATCAAAACTGGTATTTCAGGTCGAGCTCGATGAAGAGCCATTCGCGTTCGTCATCGAAGCGCTGCCGGTCCGCGCGGATGCCGATCTCGCCCTCGCCGGCGGTAGTCAAGCCTGCGCTACGCCGGGGCCGGCGTCGGCGGGCGACAGGTTAAACCGTGTCTCCAGCAGCTTCGACACGGTCTCGACGAGTTGGTCCAGCGGTCTGGGTTTGGACAGACACACGTCGATGCCGAGCACGCGTGCGGACTTTTCGATTTCAGGCGTGCCGTATGCGGTCAGCAGGATGGTGCGCGGCGTCGGGTTGCGTGCGAGCGCATACGCCGCGATGTCCAGCCCGTCGGTATCCCCGCCGCCGAAAAAGCCGCAGATCGGTGATCAGCACCGCATAGCTGCGCCCGGCCAATAAGTTTAGGGCCTCCTGCTTGTCGCGCGCGCAGTCGACTTCAAAGCCGTAAGCGGCGATATATTCGCGTATGGCGAACAGGATGGCGCGCTCGTCGTCGACCAGCAGAATGGTAGGTTTCATAGAGATCAGAAAAAATCTATCCGTCAAGCGAGATCCGGAATACGCAGGCTGCGGCGGCGGCATGAGCGACGCGACCGCCACGCATGGATACTAGCAGTTTCTACGCGACCATGGCGACCAGCGGCGGACGCGCTCAGAAATACACTTGCATGCGGGTTTGTATCAACGCTTCGGACTCCGTGCCATCGGCTACTTCTTCCCGCTCGATGTGTGTGCCGTTGAACATGAGTTTCAGGTACTCCGTTGGATACCAGTTCAGGCCCAGGCTGAAGGCTTCGCCGCGATCTCCTTCCAGCGCGCCATCCTCCAGATTTAGATAACTGTAGCGGGCGGCCAGCTCCCACGCACCACGTGTGAAGAGCTCGAGCGGGTTGATCAGCGAGCGAAGACGCACCGGACGCTCCGGCTCAACGCCATAAAAGAT
>JACCYU010000244.1 GCA_013696315.1 Gammaproteobacteria bacterium
ACCACCGAACTGCTTTCCGAACAAGGGTTCGTCGTCACGGTCACCGACGATACGGGCGAGGACCAGCAGGAGACTTACAAGCAGCGCGAGTTTGAGCGGCGCTTCTTCTCCAGCGCGACGAATCAGCTTTTCTGCAAGACGTTTATGGAGAATGCGCTGCGCGATCCGGTCAGCGGCGAGATCGGCAAATCGATTATCTTTGCCGTCAGCCAGAAACACGCGACCGGGCTGACCCAGATCCTCAACGAGATGGCCGACCGCATGTTTCCAGGCAAGTACCAGTCCGACTTCGCCGTGCAGGTCACGTCGCAGATACCGGATGCGCAGCAGTTCACCATCAACTTCGCCAACAACAATTTGCTAGGCTCCGCCAACTTCCTGCCCGCTTACAAGACCAGCAAGGCCCGGGTCTGCGTCACCGTGGGCATGATGACCACCGGCTACGACTGCCCGGACATTCTCAATCTCGGCCTCTTCCGGCCTGTGTTCTCGCCCACCGACTTCATCCAGATCAAGGGGCGTGGCACCCGCAAGCACGACTTCCTCGAACAGCTTTTCGATAACAGTTTTAAGGAGGGCGTATCGCACCCGAACAAGACCGCTTTCAAGCTGTTCGACTTCTTCGCCAACTGCGAATATTTCGAGACGGAGTTCAACTACGACGAAGTATTGAAGCTTCCCCGACCCAGGGGAGAAAGGCGCGACGATGATGACGGCCTCACGGTTACGGACGGCACCTACGAGCACCTCGGCGCCGACATCATCGCCTCGGTCAAGGAGCAGGCGATCGGCTACGAGGGAATGAAGATCGATCGGATGTTCTTCGAGAAATTCGAGGACACCGTGCGCGAAAATGAAACCATCGCCAAAGCTGTCGAGGCCGAACAGTGGGACAAGGCCATCGATTGCGTGCACCGGCAAATCCTGGACAAGCCCAAAGAATACTTCACGCTAGACAAGCTGCGCAAAGCCGCGGCCGTGGATCGCCGCGTGAGCGTGCGGGAGATGCTGGAAAAAGTCTTTGGCCTCATATCGCGCTTCAAGTCCAGGGACGAACTGCTGGATGAAGAATTCGACAAATTCGTCGCCGACAGCAAGCCCGACGAGGCCGCGGCCATCCCCGCCATCAGGCACTACTTCAAGGCTTACGTGTCCAGCGATCAGATCCGCCACATCATCGAAGCGGGACATTATCAGGACCTGGCCACCAACCCGCTCTTCAACAATCGCGACTTCCGGGCGGTGCCGCCAAAATACCGCGCCCTCATTCCCGAGTACGTCAAGGATTACGTCTCCCTGAACCAGTTTGTCGCCTGAAGATCCTCAACATGGATAAACAGGATAAACAGGATAAACAGGATGGACAGGATGCGGAGTTGAAGCATGCGCAGATCACCAAGAGCATAATCGGCTGCGCTTTTGAAGTGATCAATGAACTTGGCCCGGGTTTCCTGGAATCGGTTTATGAGAAGGCTTTGCTTCTGGCGCTGCGTCAAAAAGGCTTGTCAGCGATGTTCCAGCATCCTGTCAAGGTGATGTTCAGGGGTGAATGCGTGGGTGACTTTTACGCGGATCTTCTCGTTGAGGAGAAGGTGATCGTCGAGCTGAAAGCTGTCAAAGCCATAGTCCCCGAACACCAGGCGCAGATCATCAATTATCTGAACGCCACCGGGATCGAAGTCGGTTTACTCATCAACTTCGGCAATCCCAGACTCGAATACAAACGCTTCACCAGAAGCAAGGATTTCAAACATGGATAAACACGATACATCGCAATTTTCATTCTTATCCTGTCCATCCTGCCCATCCATGTGAACCAAAGGACCCTATGCTCGATACTACTACCAAACGCCGCATCGACACCGCCCGCGACATTCTTGTCGGCAAGGTGCCCGATCCCAAGAGCCAGGTCGAGCAGATCACCATCGCCCTCATCTACAAGTTCATGGACGACATGGACGCCGAGAGCGAGGAGTTCGGCGGCAAGCGCAAGTTCTTCGCCGGGCAGTTCGCTCGCTACGGCTGGGCGAAGCTGATGCGCTCCGGTCTGGGCGGCTTTGAGACCCTGAACCTCTACGCCGAGGCCATCGCCAAGATGCCGGAGAACCCCGGCATTCCGCTGCTCTTCCGCGACATCTTCAAAAACGCCTATTTGCCCTACCGCGACCCCGAGACCCTACGCGCCTTTCTCAAGGTCATTGACGAGTTCACCTACGACCACTCAGAGCGCCTTGGGGACGCCTTCGAATATCTGCTTTCGGTGCTCGGCTCGCAGGGTGATGCCGGCCAGTTCCGCACACCGCGCCATATCATTGACTTCATCGTCGCCATCATCGACCCGAAGAAGACCGAGACCGTGCTCGATCCCGCCTGCGGCACCGCGGGGTTCATGATCTCGTCCTACAAGCACATTCTCAGGGCCAACAGTTCCCCCGACGGCGTCGAGCCCAACGGCCGCAAGAACGGTGAGGCCGCCGCGGCCCTGCACACTTCGAAGATCCCCACCGCCAGGGGCGACCTGCTGACGCCCGACGAACGGAAAAAAATCGCTGACAACTTCAAGGGCTACGACATCTCACCCGATATGGTGCGCCTGTCGCTGGTGAACATGTACCTGCACGGCTTCAGCGATCCGCATGTCTACGAATACGACACACTCACCAGCCAGGACCGCTGGAACGAGTACGCCGACGTGATCCTGGCCAACCCGCCCTTCATGTCGCCGAAAGGCGGCATCAAGCCGCATAACCGCTTCTCGGTGCAGTCCAAGCGTTCTGAGGTGCTGTTCGTGGACTACATGGCCGAGCACCTGACACCCACCGGCCGCGCGGGCATCATCGTGCCGGAGGGCGTCATTTTCCAGAGTCAGACCGCGTACACGCGACTGCGCAAGATGCTGGTCGAGAACTACCTCGTCGCCGTGGTGTCGCTGCCCGCCGGCGTGTTCAATCCTTACTCCGGGGTGAAGACGTCCATCCTGATCCTCGACAAGTCTCTCGCCCGGCAGGCGCAGACCATCGCCTTCTTCAAGGTGGGCAACGACGGCTTCGGCCTCGGCGCGCAGCGCCGCCCTATCGACAAAAACGACCGCCCGCAAGTGAAGGCGGAAGTCGAAGTCTACCTCCAAGCAATTCGCGGCGGCCAGCCCACCGCTCATCTTCAGCCGACCTGCGGCTTGATCGTTGCCAAAGAAAAGATCGCGGCGAATGCTGACTACAACTTGAGCGGGGAGCGGTATCGGGACGGCGTTGTCACCGCTTCCTCGTGGCCCTTCGTCCCTGTTGCTAACGTGTTCCGCAAATCAGAGCGAAACGTCCTGCCAGAATCGCTCAACGGTCCCGTGAACTATCTTGGTCTCGAAAACGTCACGCAGAAAACCGGCGAAATAGCCGGCAACGTCGTTACCGATAAGCCAGCGGACATCAAGAGCCTGAAGAACGTCTTCAAACCTCGCGACATCCTGTACGGAAAGCTGCGGCCCAATTTGAACAAGGTATGGCTCGCTGACCGCGAGGGCATTTGCTCAACGGATATCTTCGTTATCGAGGCACCAGAAGGTAAAGCCGACCCCGCTCTCTACGCCTACCTTTTCCGCAGCCAGCGATTCAATGATGCGGTCATGGGCCAACTCAAAGGGGCACAGCTTCCGCTGATTGGTTGGTCATCGTTTGCCGAACTCCAAATCCCCCTGCCGCCGCTGGAGGTGCAGAAGGAGATCGTGGCGGAGATCGAGGGCTACCAGAAAGTCATCAACGGCGCCCGCGCCGTCCTCGACCACTACCGCCCCCACATCCCCATCCACCCCGACTGGCCTGTGAGCGAATTGAGCGAAGTGTCCACCAAGATTACGGATGGCGCACATTTCACACCGACCTACACCGAGACAGGTGTTCCGTTTCTGCGGGTCACCGACATCACCCAAAGTAATACGTCAAAAAAATTCATCCCACAGGAAGAGCACAACGAACTCATCAAGCGCTGTCGCCCGGAAAAGGGAGATGTCCTTTACTCCAAGAACGGCACAATCGGCATAGCGAAGCTTATCGACTGGGATTGGGAATTCAGCATTTTCGTCAGTCTCGCGCTAATCAAACCCAAGAAAGACGTGCTAGACCCCCACTACTTGGAATGCTTCCTCAATTCAGACGCCGCCTATGCGCAAGCAACCGCCCGTTCGAAATCAGGCACGGTTACGAATCTCCATCTTGTCGATATCAAGACCATCAAAATCCCCCTCCCAGCCCTCGCCATCCAGCAACAAATCGTCGCCGAGATCGAAGCCGAGCAAGCCCTCGTCGCCGCCAACCGGGAACTGATTTCCCGCTTCGAGCAAAAGATTCGGGCCACTCTCGCCCGCGTCTGGGGCGAGGAAGACACAGCGGCAACAAGCACGGACAACGTCGTCACGACAAGTGACCTTCCAACGCCATCGCCGATGTCATTGCATCCCGCAGAGGCCGCACGCTGACGATCCAGCGCGAAGAAAAACAGAGCAGATAACACCGATAACAATTCGTCGCGGGCTGTAGCCGCGACAGGGGAGGATGTCATGGGTCGCAGGAAAAGCCAGAGTCTGTTCGAGGATCTGATAGGCCTCGTTTCAGCGTTGCCGCCGTGGGCGGGATTCGCGCTTGCGCCAATCGGTTTTCTTGTTCTGCATCCATTCGCCAAAATGCCGGCTGCCACAGCAGTCTCTACCAACGAGTTTGGCGTTTTATTTGGCAAGCAGATCGGCGCGGTGGTCGCGATGGGTGGGCAGTATATCTTGCCCCTCATTTGCGTGCTGGGCGCGATTGCATCGCTGCTAAAGCGCCGGCATCGCGCGCGGCTGGCCGAGCAGACGACTTCTCGCGGAGTGCAGTCGGCGTTACTCGATCTGAGCTGACGAGATTTCGAGCGGCTGGTGGGTGAGCTGTTTCGCCGCCGCGGTTATTCCGTAGTCGAGACGGGCGGCGGCGGAGCCGATGGTGGCGTCGATCTCGCCCTCAGAAAAAGTAGCGAAAAATACCTCGTACAATGCAAGCGATGGCGCGCGACCCCTGTGGGCGTAAAGGTCGTGCGCGAGCTTTACGGGCTAATGCGCGCAACAGGCGCAACCGGTGCTTTTGTGGTTACTTGCGGCGCGTTTTCCGCCGACGCCAGGGCGTTTGCCGAAGGGCGCAACGTCGAGCTTGTCGAGAGCAGGGAGCTTCTTAAGTTTCTTCCCAGCAGCGCTCCTCAGGCCGCACCGGCAAGTCATACGACGCCCGCCTCATCAACCAGATACGCAACGCAACCGGAATGCCCACAATGCCGGGCCCAATGGTACGGCGGGTGGCGCGAAAGGGCCGTCGCGCCGGGCAGGGATTCTGGGGCTGCTCACGCTATCCCACATGCACGGGCACACTCACAAGCCGCAGCGATCGACAGTAGTGGGCGCGGAGCAGCTGATTGAAGCATGCCGATCAGAACATACATGAGCATATTACTCTGAGCTAATAACGGTAGATTTCGAACCTAACGGCAGACATAAACGCGCGGCCAAGACAGCTCGTAGTCGGCCACGTGTAATCCCATCGTTGGGACAGGACGGCAGCGTCAGAGCCGTCATGTTGGGCTCCGACATGCGCTGTCTGCCAGGCCCGTCATCAGCGCGAGAATGATCTGTGTGGCCGTGTGCGCTTCCTGCGGATGCGCGGTGAGCTTGTCCGGGTGAACCAATTGCACAAGCCGCCGGCAGGCTGTCTCTACCTGCGCGGCAAGTGCGTCAGTGTCGGCATGGCTGCGCGGCTTGGCCATGCGCGCTCTAGGGCCACTTTGGCCTTGAACTCGGCCCTGTACTGCTTGCGTTTCTGACTCATCTCGCTGCCTCTCTAGTACGCAAGTCTGAGCTTATACCACTGTCCGGTTTTTGGGGTCCACTTCAGGGACTGAAAAGCGGTTGTCAGGGCGAGTGTTTAAAGCTTGCCTCGCCCGTGTTACAAGCAGTTCCAGATCCGTCTTGTATTTATTACGCAACAGGATATTGTGCGGGATATCACGGCACGGAGCGTTGCAAATTTACGTTAAGAAAAGAACTTTTTTTTGAGAAAGGGCTGGTAATAGCCTGAAATATGAACTATAAACAGGTTTATAAGATACATAGCTCTGGAGTGGTGTAAGAGCTGCTG
>JACCYU010000245.1 GCA_013696315.1 Gammaproteobacteria bacterium
GGCGGTGGGTCTCGATGGTCTTGATGCTAAGAAACAATCTCTCCGCGATGGCGTGACTGCTGTATCCAGTGGCAATCAGGGTCAGGATCTGGCGCTCGCGTTCGGTCAGCGCCGGCAGGGTCGCACCGCTTTCGTCGGTCAGCCCGAGTTCGCTTGCGAGCGTGGGGCTATAGAAACTTCCCCCCCGGTGCACCGCGCGCACCGCGTAAACCAGGTCTTCGAACGCGTCCTGCTTGAGCACGTAACCGTCAACGTGCGCCTCTTTCCGCGCGCGCTCGATGAAATGCCATTCCCGGTACATCGTGACCAGCACGATCGCGGCTCGCACGCCGTGCTCACGCATGAGCTTCGCGGCCGCGATGCCATCCGTGCCTTTCATCATAATGTCCATTACGATCACGTCGGGCGCCAGCCGCTCTGCCAGCGTGACGGCCTCCGCGCCTGAACCGGCTTGGCCGACCACATCAATATCCTCCATCTGCGCGAACAGATGGATGATGCCTTGCCGGAACAAGGTGTGATCATCGACCACCAGCACCTTAATCATTGAGCGGCGCCTCTACACGCACCGTCGTCCCCGCGCCCGGCGGGCTCTCGACTGCGAGCCTCGCTCCGAGCAGATGCGCGCGCTCGCGCATGGTCAGCATGCCCAGCCCGTCACTTTGCACAGATTTCGGATCGAAGCCTGTGCCGTCGTCGACTATCCGCAACTCGACTTGATCTCTGGTTTGCGAGAGGCTTACGGTAACATGGCGCGCATGAGCGTGCTTTATGCAGTTATTGAGCGCCTCCTGAAATATCCTGAACAGGTTTTCCTTGAGATCCTCCGACATGGGACGTGCGCAGCGCGCGTGGACATCGATCTTGATTTCGGCGGCCTCCTGTATGCGCCTGCACTGCCGCTCGATCACCGCGCACAAGTCGGCGTGCTTCAGTTCGGTTGGTCTCAGGCCCTGCAAGGTGTCGTCCAGGCGCCTGATCGACGCGGAGACCTCGGCCAGCATGTTTGTTAGCAGCGGGTGTTTGACCTGTTCGCCGGCCAGTTTGAGATTGAGTTGAAACGACACGAGGGTTTGCCCCAAGCTGTCGTGCAGTTCGCGCGAGAGACGCTCACGTTCCATCGCCTGCACGTTGGTCAGATGCCGGGTCAATCCTTGCAGCCGTTGCGTCAAATCGAAAAATCGGCCGGCCACCGCGAACAGGAACAGCAGAATCATCAGCACGATACCGATCAGAATCGGGTCGACGCCGCCCGCCAGCAGCCGGGAATATTGACTCAACAGACCGCCGAGCAGCGGCAGAGACGCGGCGATCGCGATGGTCAGTCCACCCTTGAAGCCGCGCAAGGCGCTCAGCAAGCCGCGGGCGGCGATCATCACGCCGATTGCGAGTGTGCCCCACGCGTTCGCCCGGACGAGGTCAACCTGTTCCAATGCCAACGGGCGCGTCAGAAGTTCGAAGCGTATCGGAGAGATTAGCGAGAGGCAGGCGAGTAACGCCGTGATCAGCATGCCGGCTTTTTCCGAGGTCGTCACTCTGCCGCCGATCACGGTCGCGACGAACAGCAGCAGCACGATGGGCGCCGCGCACTGCAACGCGTACACCATGCGTTGCACCAGGGCGGTCTTGAGGCCGAGGTCGTACAGATAGAGTGAATCCAGGAACGTGGCCGCCGTGATGACGATCAGGAACAGGCCGAAATAGACGTTGGTCTTGTCGCGCAGGCCGTTGAGATACAGGAATATCGAGAACAGTATAAGCACCAGAAACAGGCCGATAATCATGCCCTGGAACACCTTGACGCTGGAATCGATGCCGTCGGCCTCCATGCTGAGCATGCTGTAACTGCCCAAGCCGATCGGGCCGCTCACGATCCCGGCGGCGGGGTGGATATTCTTGACGCGCACCGCCAGGACGTTGCCATCGCCCGCACGTATCGCCTCGGGCGGGATTAGATACGTGCGGGTCTTGTCCTGGGCCGCGATCATCTGTGCGCCGATCTTGCCTTCCGAGCCGATCGGCACACCATTGAAGAAGGCCTGATCGGCATCGAAAATGCGCCCCAACGAAACGCCAAGGTCGCCGCCGTAATCCTGTCCGTCGAGGTTTACGTGAGCGCGGTACCAGCCCAAGCCAGAAGCGCTGCCGAGCCCCTGCGCCTGCCAATTGCCCGGCACTTCGATGGGATGCCACCCAGTTTCATCGATCCCGGGCTTACGCCACTGCGGATTATCGCCTGCATGAAACAGCCAGGACGTGAATACGATTTCTTGCGCATCATGCGGCGCCGCCGCGCCGCCGGCGATTTGCGCAATCAAGCCGAAGACGATCAGCGCAATGAATGCGAGCCTTGAAGGGATAGAGCGGGCCCGCCTGATCATGCCGCTGGAGGCGGGAGTGTGGGCTGGGTTTTCAGCAGGACGCATCGTCTTGAGCTTAGCCTGATTTTTCAAACCTGCCGTTTGCGCCGGATGCTTATAGAAGCCGGGCATGTCCAGCAGTTTCGTGATCGCCGTGGTCAACAGCAGCAACGCGAACAGCCCGCGCGGGATGTTCACCGCCGGATTCATTGCCGCGCCACGGTCCAGTCGTACGGGATGAAAGCGAGCGTGTAGTCTTCGGGCACGGGCTGCCGCGCGTAACGATTGATGTAGGTGATCAGGCTCGGCGCGTGGTTCAGAAAATCTTCGCTGAACCAGTCGAGGATCTGGGAGGCGTAAACCGTGCGTCTCTCATGGTCGATGCGCAGGTTTCGATCTTCCGCGAAGAACCGCCGCGTCTCGCGGGCGAGTTGCGCATCCAGATGCGCGGCACGGAACGGCTCGCGCGGCAGACGCGGGCAGCCCAGAGTCATGCAGTTCAGTGCGAAATGGATGCGCGGTTCATTGAGCGGGCGTATCACCTCGTTCTCGTATTTGTACAGCGACATTCGTTCCCCACCGACCTCGATCCGATCCCGCCAGAAAAACGAGAAGCGGCCGAAGCCGCCAAGCCGATCGGGGATGCCGGCCTGCAGGATGTTCCACATCGCCAACGCGTTGTAGGCGTTGATGTGATAGGCGAGTTGGTCTTCGCGCGCGGGGAACAAGCTGGGCCGATTGTTGGGCCCGACCGCGTAGATCCACGCGACGTAACGATCGAGGTCGGTTCGGTCGTGCTTGAGCCGCTCGAAATCCACCCGGCCGCGCGCATCCACGAAGCGACCCAGCACGCGCGCCCATGTGTCGATCGGTTGCGTGTCCGGCGGTTCTACGTCGGGCGCGGGGCGCACGGTAGCACAGCCCGCAAGCAGCGTGAGCAACACCAGCGCGCCAACGCGCCTCATTTGCGTGCTCGCGCCTCCAGTCCTTCGCGCGCACGGCCGCGCGCATTTTTGCGCGTCAGCGAAACGGTGATCCGCTCCGGTTTTTCGTCCTCGAGCTTGCCGGTCGCCGGATTGAAGAACCTGACCTTGTGCGCCGTCTTCACCTCGGCCGGCACCAGCAGGTAATCGTCGCGCTTGGCGTTGTGCACGCACATGGACATGGGGCCTTGCGGGGTCATGACCATGAACGAACAGGCCTCGGCGCGCTCGCGGTCGAGGTGGCAGGCGTCCATGAAATTGTGCACAAAGAACGACAGCTTGCCGACCTTGCCGCGCGCCTTGAAGAGATCGCGCCGGCCCCGCCACGCCGTCTTCGCCGCGCGCGATGCGAAGCCCGCCAGCAGTCTCGGGTTGCGGAGCAGAAAATCGCTCATCGCTTCGATGGCGCGGCGCTTGTCGGCGCGGTCGAATTGCAGGTGCGCCGTGGCCGCCAGCATTTCGTGCACGAAGGCGGGATCGTTAAAAAAGTCGTACACGCGGCCATTACACACCAAACCGTATGCGTAACGGTTACACGCCGAGTGGCCGGCGCTGGCGGCGCCGAAATTCAGCTTTGCCTCACAGCCTTGGCTAATGGCATCAATGACCGTTTCCGAATTCACGGTCACGCGCGCGCGCTCGGTGCCGCGTCCCGTGTCCGCGCCGATCTGGAACGAACAAAGCCGCACGACATCGCAATTATCGATAAAGAAACGCACCACGGCCGGCATCTCGTGGATATTGCCGGGGTAAGCGGTGGTGTTGAAGAACACGGAAAGCGGCAGCCCGCGCGCGCGTTCGATATAGGCCTGCCGCACGGCGTTGAGCTCGGCTTCGGTCCGGTAGCCTTTGCGCTCCTGCGTGAGATCCACGTGAAAGGCGATGTCTTCGAGACCCGCCTCACACAGATCTTCCAGCAGCCCGCGCGTGGCCTTGATGCCGTTGGTGAACAGGCTGGCGCGCATGCCTTTGGATTTTATATAGCGCACGATCGCCAGCAATTCGTCGCGCTTGCGCAAGGTCGGGTCGCCGCCTGTGACCTGGATGTCGGTGCCCGCGCCGTAATGAGCGAAGATCATGTCCACGCGCCGGAACACCTCTTCGATGGGAATGTCTCTGAGCGCTTCCGAGGATTCGGAGAGATAGCAATACGTGCAGTCGAGATTGCAGCGCTGCGAAACCTCCAAGGCCACGCAGCCGATCGCCATACGTCTGCCCACGGCCTGCCACGGGGCCCATTGTCCGGACATCTCCATGCGGCGCCGCGCGCGTTCCAGTGGCGTGAGTCCGTCGGCCAACAGCCGGTCTGGCCGCCAGTCCTTGATTTCCTCTGCGGTAAGATTAGCCGTCTTGCGCGTCAACATAGGTTATTCTAGTTCCGCGCCTTGGCGCTTGAAATCGGTATTTTCCCTGAAAGTGTACGACTCCGCCGGTAACACACGGAGATATGAGCCGACACCGATACCGCGCTGGTCGCCGCGCACGGCGACGTGGATGACGGTTGCGCTGCGGCCATCGCGCGGGCGGTTCGGCGCGACCGGGATCGCTGGAGGCTCGCTGGTGTCTCCGCGGTGGCCGGCAACGCGGACGTCGAAACAGCGTGCTGCGTGTTTGACGGGACTATCTGGCGAGATTCGACCCGCGCGCGGCATCCGATGAGTTCGTCGCGCTGATAGCGGATCAGCCAGTTTCGGCTTGGGGTTGTCGGCGGACGTCCGCAACTGGACAATCACGATTCGTTATCCGTTACAAACGTTTCGCCGGCGTCCCCTGGCTTTGTTCACCGACAACTTACGGGCAGCACGCATGGCCGCAATCGACAAACGCTTATCTGTCATTCTGATACCCGGCCTGCTCAACACCGAGGATTTGTGGCGCGATCAGGTGAAAGCGCTGACTGGGCTCGGCGATATCTCGGCTACCAGCGAACACCGTAAGTTCGACAACATGAACGCGATCGCCGGCGTGATCCTAAAGCAGGCGCCGGCGCGGTTCGCCTTGGCGGGTCTTTCCATGGGCGGTTACGTGGCGTTCGAGATGTTGCGCCAGGCACCGGAACGCGTTACAAAGCTGGCGCTGCTGGACACTTCACCGCGCCCGGATACGCCCGAGAAAGCGGCGCAACGCCGCGAGACCATCCGCTTCGCGGGTGAGTACGGCCTCAAGCGCGTGCTGGAAACCATGCGGCCGAATCTGCTGCATCCGAAGCATGCGAACGATCCCGCAATCGTGACGCGGCTGGCGCGCATGGCGGCGAGAGTGGGCGTTGATGGTTTCGCGCGCCAGCAGACCGCCATCATGAACCGAGCGGACAGCCGGCCATTGCTGCCAGAGATTCGCTGTTCCACCCTGGTGTTGTGCGGCCGCGAAGACGCGCTGACGCCGCCCGAAGTCGCCGGGGAAATGGTGGACAAGATTCCAAACAGCCGGCTGGTGATCATCGAGGAATGCGGGCATTTATCCGCCATCGAACAGCCGGAACAAGTCACCGCCGCAATGCGGGCATGGCTGAAGGGCGGCTAACAGGCTTGCCGCTCTTCCCGCCACTGCTCGCGAGCACGCGACCCGCGGCGCTCGAAACCTGCGTGAATTAAGACCGCGTCGTCACGCGCCAGAGTTAGTACCGGCACCGCGTTGTCGCGCGTGCTGAAGTCAAGCGCCTTCAAAAACCACGTTCGATTAAGCGCCCGGCCGGCGGCCGGCGTTTTTTACCGTCACTGCCGCGAATAGGAATTGCCAGAGGCATTGCTGGCGGGAATAGGCGGCATCTTCAATTTGAATTGGATAAATCCCGCAACCGCGACTTTAATTAATGTACGGCTGATATCGTGCAGACCGCGCCGTTTGCGGCAACGGAGGAACCAGCGCCAGTGCACGTACGTGTGGGAGATCGGCTTGGACCGCGTGGATACCGCAGTAGAGCCGCCAACTGGAGAAGCAGCTAATGCGTAAATCAATTATAGCGGCGCAGGGGCTTGCATTATTCTTCGGCATCGCCAGTTGCGAGCAGGAAGGCGGGCCCGAGCGCGCAGGCGGGCAAAGCAATCAGGCGGTCGAGCAGGCCGAAGGCCCGTATCAGGAGGTGGAGTTCACCAATGGCGGCGCCATTAAAGGGAAGGTGACGTACCAAGGGATCGTACCGACGCGCACGATAATTCCTACCAAGAACCAAGATATCTGTGGCGGCATCCGCGAAGACCCCGAGATCCTGGTGGGCGCGGGCGGCGGCGTACAGGATGCCGTCGTGTACTTGGAGGAGATCTATCAAGGCAAGGCGTGGAAAAAGCAGACCGGGATTCCCCAAATCGATAACAAGAACTGCCGGTTCAAGCCGTACATCCAGGTCATTCAGCCGGGGGATTTCAACATCCACAACTCCGATCCGATCCTGCACAACACCCACGGCTTCTACGACCGGCGTACCGCCTTCAACCTGGCGCTGCCAAAAAAAGGCCAGACCATCACCGAGCAGCTCGAGCGGCCCGGGCAGGTGAGAGTCGAGTGCGACGCCCATGGCTGGATGCTGGGATGGGTGTACGTGGCGGAAAGTCCCTATTATGAGCTTACCAGCGACGACGGTTCCTTCACCATCGACGATGTTCCGCCGGGCGAATACACCCTGGTCGCCACGCAAAGCCTCCTCGGCGATCTCAATGAGAAGGTGACGGTGAAGGATGGCGCGACGGCGACCGTCAATATCGAGATGAAGGAATAGTCTAGCGCATTTGCACATTCGCCAATTCTGGAGGAGGGCTGCAAAAATGAACGAAGACGACAAGAAGATACGGCGCGAGATTGCGAACTCCCTGCGCAAACCTGGCGACAGACCCGACCCGTCGGTCAACATCACTCGGCGCATCTTTCTGCACCGATCGCTGCTAACCGGCGCCGCGGTCGGCGCCGCGACCTATGGTTGGTTTCCGCTGATCAACACGGTGGGCATGGCCTTCGCCGCCACTGATAAGGCGGGGGCAGGTGAAAGGATAAGCTTTGCCTGGATTTCCGATACCCACCTATACCCCAAAGACGTCAACACCCGTTTCGTCAAAAAGACCCAACGCGCGGTGAACGAGGTCAAGGGCATGGATCCGCCCGCGGATTTCCTGATCTTCGGCGGCGATCTGGCGCAGCTGGGCGATCCGGTGGAACTAGCACTGGGCGCCCAGATTCTGAAGGAACTCGACATCAAGAAGGTGTTCATCCCCGGCGAGCACGACTGGTATCTGGACCTGGGCGCCCTGTGGGAGAAGACCTTCGGCACGAGCCCGTGGACGTTCGATCTCAAGGGTGTGCGTTTTATCGGCCTCAATACCATCGGGCAGGTACAGGATTACTGGAGCGCCACCAAGATGACGGCCAAAGAGCGCATGGGCCATATGGCGACACTGGACGGCACCGTGGCGGGCGCTTGGGCCGGCCTCGGCGATGAGCAGCTCAAATGGTTGCAGGACACCCTGGCCGATTGGCCCAAGGACCAGTCGGTAGTCATCTTCAGCCACAACCCGCTGTACGAGTACTACCCGCCGTGGAACTTCTGGGTGCGCGACTGGCGACAGGTGCACGAGATCGTGGCGCCCTACAGCAAATTCACCAACCTGCACGGCCATACGCATCAGGTGCTGTACAACGAGATCGGCAAGATGCGCTCGATCGGCATGCTGGCGACCGCGTGGCCGTGGCCTTATGCGCCGGAAGGCGTGCCCGAGTTGACCAAGCCCATGATCCGCGCGGACATCGGCGATCACTTCGATGGTCTGGGTTGGGACAAGACGGTCATGGTCGCGGGCGCCGAGGCGGAGCACGAGTACATGATGTGGAACGAACGCGGTGGCGTGGTGTTTGCCGAGAACGACTACGACTCGGGGACCGGCGATAACTCCACGCAGTACACGCACAGCCGCATCGCCGACAGGATGTGGCCGTACTAGCGGGATGGGCGGCATCCAGAAAATGGGCGCGGCGCCTGTGGATCAAGCACGGGCGGAACCGCACCCTCACGGTGAGGAGGAATAGCGATGTACCTAAAGATGATATACAAGCCGTTGCTCGCGCTGGGCGCTGCCCTGCTGCTAGTGACGGTAACTACTACCCAATGGTGGGCCCAGGCGCACAAGAAACCGCACGATCAGGTGACGCTGCAGGCGTTCGAGGACGTATTTATGGAGCAGGTCCGCATCGGTGACCTGCTGTTCCACGGTGACCCGATCACCGAGGACGAATTAGGCGTCACCCTCTCGCGTACCGGCATGGCCTGCGCCATGTGTCACCCCGACGCGACCGACACGCATCCGCACGAATTCCCGAAGTACCAGGAACAGATGGCCGAGTTTGCCACCCTGCGGGACATGATCAACTGGTGTATCGAGAAGCCGAACCAGGGCGAGAAGATTGACTCGGATTCGGATGCGATGAAGGCCCTCGAGACCTACATCTACTACTCCAACCGGAACTCGCCGCTTAGCCCTGGCGTGCATTGAGCGCGCGGGGCCGCGACCACAGTTAGCACGGCGCGGCGGGAAGGGCTCTAGCTAGCTGTTGAGAAACAGCGTGTCAGCAGTCGCACGAAAGCGCTAACTAGAGCACGCAAGACCACCGCGCCCGCCACCGGAGCTAGTAAGGGGGTAACCAATGGCCGATGCGATCGCAAGACCCGCGCAAGACGCCTTTCCGGACCTCGATGAACTGATAGACAGGCCGCTGATCCGGAAATGGTTGTTGTGCGGACTGTTCTGGCTCATGTTCACGCCCTCGATCGGGGTCACCATATCCAGCCTGTTCAACTACCCCGATTATCTGGGCACGTCGCTCAATCTGACGTTTGGCAGACTGCGGCCTATGCACGTCAACGGTGTCATCTTCGGCGCTTTTTCTACGCTATTCATAGGGCTTTGCTATTACCTGGTACCGCGCCTTTGCGGCGTACGCGTACACTACGAATGGCTGGGGCACTACCTCGTCTGGGTATGGAACTTGGGCATCGCGTTGGGAATGGTGCTGCTATCTTTGGGCTACGCCCAGGCCCTGGAAGCGGGCGAGTTCCCATTGCCCGTCGATATCATTATTTTCGCCGTGATCTCGATTGTGACCTGGCAGTTCTTGGCTACGATCGGCAACCGCTTGGAGCCGCAGCTCTACGTCGTGCTGTGGTACCTGATCGGAGCATTTATCTGGACGGTACTGAACCTGATCCTGGGGAGCTTTATTCTTCCCTACAGCATCGCGGGCATCAACAGCGCGGCCTATCATGGCTTGTTCATCCATTACATCGTCGGGCTATGGATCACCCCCGCCGGCTATGTCTTGATCTATTACTTCCTGCCGGCCAGCGCCAGAAACCCGATTTACAGTCATAAGCTGTCGCTGGTCGGCTTCTGGTCGCTCGCGCTGTTTTATCCGTTCGTGGGGATTCACCATTATCTCTACAGCCCGATCGCCGACTGGGCCGAGACGCTCGCGATAATCACCTCCATGCTGCTGATCATTCCGGTGTGGACGGTACTGGTCAATTTTTTCGGCACAATGCAGGGGCGCTGGCAGACCTTCGGGCAGAACCTGACCGCCAAGTTCCTGATCATGGGCTCGCTCATGTATCTGGTCGGTTGTTTTCAGGGATCCACCGAGGCGCTGCGCTCGATCCAGCAACCCACCCACTTCACCGACTTCGTGATCTCGCACTCGCATCTGACAGTGTTTGGCACCTTCGTGGTCTGGGCCATGGCCGGCACAATCTACACCCTGCCGAGAGTCGTGGGCAGGCCGCTTTGGTCGTTCACGATGGGTAACTGGTCGTTCTGGTTGATCACCTTCGGCATCTCGCTCATGGGTCTGAGCTTGTCGGCCGGGGGCATGCAACAAGGCTTCGAATGGATGAGCGGCGCGGAATGGCTGGATTCGCTGATTCACGTCAAGCCCTACTGGCTGGTGCGTACCCTGGCGGGGATCTCCATGGACATCGGCATGTCGCTATTGGTCGCAAATCTGATGATGACGGCGCTCGCGAAGGCGTCGGTGCGTGAAGCCGTCGCGCACCCCGCGGACGGTACTGCGGTCGAGGGCGTGGCGTCATGAGAATGACCGCGCGCAACGTCGCCCTGATCGCCGGTGTCGGGTTCTTTTTCTTGGCCGTGTTCACGCAAGGGCTGCTGCCGTTCCTGGAGCCGCAGTCCCGCACCGCCAAAGTCACTCGGGTGGTACGCACCGATCTGGGCGAACTCAAATGGATGGAGGCAGAGGCGACCGACTATACCGAGCTCGAGGCGCTGGGCCGTAAGGTCTACATCGCCAACGGGTGCTGGTATTGTCATTCGCAATTCGTGCGGCCGGTAACCGGAGAGACCCGCCGCTGGGGTCCGGTCAGTCAGGCTGGCGAGTACGCCTTCGATCAGCCCCACCTGTTCTCCACCCGGCGTATCGGGCCGGATCTGACGCGCGTGGGACTCAGGTACGGCGACGAATGGCACCGCGCCCATTTCTGGGATCCGCGCATGCTGTCGCCCGATTCGACCATGCCGCGTTTTGCCGCGTTGTTCGAAGGCCCTTATGGGCCGGTAAAAATCGTCAACGACAATTCCGGCAACAGGACAGTGCAACAGACCGCGGACACTAAGAAGTTGTTCGACTTCTCAAGCAAGAAGAAAGTCCTGCTGACGCCAAATCAGGAAGGTCTGAGCTTCGTTCCCGAGCGCGGCAAGTATCCCGTCATCTTCACGCCCAACAAGGAATACACCGGCGGCACGGTGACGCTGGTGGCTGACACGAGGGAGCTTAAGGGCCTCATCGCCTACGTACAGAAACTCGGCACCAATCGCGGCAAGTGGCTGGACCTGTTCGAACCGCAGCGTATGCAGGCCGGAGTGTTGTCCATGGACCGTTCGGAGACGTATATCGCGCACGGCCAGGAGGTCTATGAACGCCACTGCGAGGGCTGCCATGGTAAAAAAGGCGCGGGCAATGGACCCGCTGCGACGTTTTTGACCGAGTTTCGCCCACGCGACTTCACCTTCGGCGTGTTCAAGTTCAGGCGCGCGCCGTCGGGCTCCTTGCCGACCGACGGCGATTTGTACCAGACGATCACGCGCGGAGTCCGGGGTACGGCAATGCCGATGTGGCACAGCTTGAGCGAGAAGGATCGCTTAAGCGTTATCCAATACATCAAGTACGAGTTGGCGGTGGATCGGGTCACCGATCCGGACTACCCGTACCCCTATTTCGTGGAGGAGACGGTCGAAGCGCCGATCTATGCGGGTGAACCGCCCGAGCCGTCCGAGGAGATCGTCGCCCTGGGTGCGCGGGCATGGAAACAGGCGAAGTGCTGGGAATGCCATGGCGACGATGGCAAGGGCGACGGTGAGAAAGCGGCCGGTCTGGATACCGACTGTGGTTTCCCCATCAGGCCCGCGGACCTGACCACTGGCCAGTTCAAGTCCGGGCCCTCGGTCGAGGATATCTTCAGGACCATGACCACCGGTCTTTCCGGCACGCCGATGCCGTCCTATGAGCAGACCCTCTCGGAAGAAGATCGCTGGGCGCTGTCCTACTACGTGTTGTCGCTGTCGGCGTATACCGACCCGCTCACCGGCGAACCGCTGGATATCGCGCCCGCGGACCGCCAGGCTCTCAACGACCCCGCGATCAAGGCCACCGAGTCACACTATGCTTACAAACCGGCGGATGCAGACGCTGCGCCGCGGGCCTATTACGCTGGTGAGGCCTGGGCCGAAAAGCACGGTATCGAAGTGCCCGGGCCAGCAGCGGCGCTCAAACCGGGCCTAACACCTGACTAACTACTAGAGGATTCTCTATAGAGATGGTCGAACTCACCTTCGTACAGTTCCTGGTGGCTTTGAGCATGAGCCTGGGCGCGGTGTGTCTGTTTATCTGGGCCGTGCTGTCGGGCATGTTCAACGATGTCGAAGACATCGCATATCGTACTTACAGGCGTGAGGTGCAAAACGATGAATCCAACGACTGAATCGAACAAGCCTGAAAATACAGCCGCGCAGCAACACTCACCCGCCGGCAACAGTGAACACGTGCCTCACCACAAACAGACGGAGGACTACGCTGGCGGTCATATCAAGGCCTACCACGGACGCATCCACCTGTGGTTGGGTGTGGTCTATGCGGTGTTGTTCGTGTGGGCGCTGTATTACGGCTACACGTACTGGGGCGGTTTGGGGCCGGGACTGGATTACTGACAAGACGAGGCACATCATGTTCGCGGAAAAACTGTTGCTGGCGCTCGCGTGTTTGAATCTGCTGTTCCTGTTGAGCGAACTGTCGCTTAACATTTTCGGTGTGATGCTGCCGGCGATACACTTCTAGGGGGTGTGGACATGAGCCTGGCCGAAGGGATCGGTTTTACGATATTCGTCGTTATGACGGTCGCATTCGCCGTCTGGACATTGTACTTGGGGCTCAAGAAGTAAAGCCCCGACGCGATGTAATCAATGGGCGGTTCCGGTCGGCGTCGGTATGACACCCTACCTGCTCATCTTTCTCGCCGGGCTTGCCGGCAGCCTGCACTGCATCGGCATGTGCGGCGGGTTTGCCTGCGGCATCGGCCCGGATGCGCGCGGGCGTACCGCCACCGCGGTGCGCCATCTGGTCTACAACACTGGACGGGTGACGACGTATTGTTTCCTCGGCGGCTTGGCGGGTTACCTCGGCGCGCACTTTATTCACTTATGGGAAGGTTCCGCGCTAGGTATCGCCCAGCGCCTGCTGGCGGGCATATCCGGCGCGCTGATGATGCTGATCGGTCTGCAATTCTTCGGCTTTTTTCAGAGCATTAACCGCCGGCTCATAGGATTCGGCGGCCAGCTTCTTACCCAGGCGCTGCGTGAGCTGCTCAAAGATCCTCACCCCGCCGCGCCGCTGGCCTTCGGGGTGCTCAATGGCTTTCTGCCCTGCCCGCTGGTCTATGCTTTTGGCGCCCAGGCGGCCGCCAGCGGCGGCCCGCTCTCCGGCGTACTGGTGATGGCCGCGTTCGGCCTCGGCACCTTTCCCGCAATGCTGATGATGGGAGGTGTCGGAGCGCTGTTTCGCTCACAGCCACAAGCGGACGGCGCGCAGACGTATCCAGTTGCGCTTCTCAAAGGCAGCCGCGCCGGTGTGTGGCTGCGCTCCGACTGGCGCGTGCAAGGCGTGCGGTTTGCCGGCGCATTCATCGTGTTGCTCGGTCTGATCACCGTCGCGCGCGGTGTCTTGCCATGGGCCGCGCACGGGCACCATCTGTGAGCCCATCATCAATTACAAGCAATGTCGCCTGCAGCCATTGCCTGCTGCCGGTGGGACGCCTGGGCCAGCGGCGCGAAGTCCACGGTGAAATTCATCAGTTCTGCTGTTACGGCTGTTGTCTCGCGTTTCAGGTCAATCACGGTGAGCGCGACGAACCCGCGGCTGCGTGGTTGCTGATCCGTCTGGGGGTTGGTGGTTTTCTGGCGATGAATATCATGCTGTTCAGCCTGTTGCTTTACGCAGGGACGATCGGCCCTGAGGATGCCGGCCTGTTGCGGGCAGTGCACATTTTGCTTTGGGCGTTGGCGACACCCATGATCGTGATCCTGGGCGGGCCTTTTGTACGCGGCGCCTGGCAGGAGGCGCGTCACGGCCGCATCACCACCGACATGCTGGTCAGCATCGGTATCCTCGCGGCGTATGGTTATTCCACCCTGCAGGTGATGACTGGCGGAAGCCACGTCTATTTCGATACCGCCACCATGGTGCTGATGCTGTTCACCCTCGGCCGCTACCTGGAGGCAATTGGTCGCGTGCGCACCGCCCGCAGTCTCGCTCCCGTGCTGGCCGCGGAACGCGCCACGGCCACGGTGGTCGTGGAGGATCACGATATCGAACAATCGGTGCGCGCCATCATGCCGTGGACCGTGGTACGCGTGCGGCCCGGCGAGCGGGTGGCGGTAGACGGTGTGGTGATCGAAGGCCGTTCCGCGTGCGATGAAGCGGTGCTCACCGGCCAGCCCGAGCCCAAGGTCAAACAACCTGGCTCGGCGGTCTTTGCGGGCAGCGTCAACGGCGCCGGACAGTTGTTGGTCCGCGCTACCACCGCCGGCGCCGATACCTATTGGGTGCGGATGAGCCGGCTGGTGCATGACGCCCTGGATCGCACGAGCCCGCTGGGAGAAATCATGGACTGGGCGGCCGCACTGTTTGTGCCGGCCGTGCTGCTGCTGGCGATCGTTACGGTGTGGTACTGGAGCAGCCATGGTCCCTTCGGGCAGGCGTTGATGACGGGACTGGCGGTGCTGGTGGTGGCCTGTCCCTGCTCGCTGGGATTGGCAGCGCCGCTCGCGACCGCTTTGGGCCTGGGTCAGGCCGCGCAACGTGGCATCGTCGTTCGCGGCGGCGGCGTGCTGGAGCGTCTGGCGGGGATCAGAGCTGTTGCGTTCGACAAAACCGGCACGCTCACCACTGGCGTACCGCATCTCGTGGACGTGATGACCGACGGCGTACCGCAAACGGAATTGTTGCGTCGGGCGGCCGCCCTGGCGCAGGGTTCGGAACACCCCATCGCGCGCGCTATTGCGGCTGCCGCGCGCGAGCGAGGGCTGAAATGGCCGCCATGCAGTGGTGTGCGGGCCCATCCCGGCGAAGGCGTGACCGGCGATACGACCGGGACGGACGGCGGCGGGATTGCCATGGGTTCAGCCGCTTTCATGACGAAGCGTGGCTGGCCTGTTCCCGCATCGCTTTTGGAGCGCCCGAACATCCACGGGTACTCGCTGGTGTATGTCGGTTGGGGTGGCCAGGTGGGCGGGTTGCTGCGCCTGACCGATACGCCCCTGGCCGAAGCCCGCGCGGTGATTACGATGCTGACGGCCGATGGGCTGGCCACCTGTCTGTTGAGCGGCGATACGCCGGCCGCGGCGAAGCGCGCAGCGGACATGGTCGGCATTAACAATACGCAGGCCGGGCTGTTGCCAGCCGACAAAGTCGCTGCCTTACGCGCGTGGGCACGGCGATATGGCGCCGTCGCGATGGTGGGCGACGGCATGAATGACGCGCCCGTACTGGCGGCGGCCACGGTCGGCATCGCGGTTGGCGGAGCCACCGATCTGGCGCGCGAGAGCGCGGACATCACCCTTCCGGCGGGGTCGCTGGCAAGCCTGCCGTGGCTGATCGGGTTGGCCCGGCGGGTGCGCAAAACGATATTGACGAACATCGCCTGGGCGCTGGGGTATAACCTGGCGGCATTGTCGCTGGCGGTGGCGGGCTTGTTGCAGCCCGCCGTCGCGGCCGGTCTGATGGCGGGCTCCAGCCTGGTGGTGGTGACCCGTTCCTTGCGCGCGGGCCATGCACCTGCACAGCATGCCGCAGACACAATGACGGCTCCTGCAGGGAAGGAGGTAATGTCAAGTCTCTAGCAGCATGTTGAAAGAGGGCGGGTCCGGCATGTCCGGACCCCTCCACGCAATCAAGTACGTGCGAGTTTGATTCGCGAGCATCCCGCACTAGCAGGCGGTTTTCAACAGCCTGCCAGTGTAACGCCTATACTTGTATGAAGTGTTAAGCACGCTTTGCCTCGATCTATAGGGCGCACCATGACCCTGCAAGAATTGCGTTACATCGTCGCCTTGGCGGACGAAGGACACTTCTCGCATGCCGCTGAAGTCTGTCACGTTGGGCAACCCACGCTTAGCACTCAGATCAAAAAACTGGAAGATCTCCTGGGGGTGATATTGTTCGACCGCAGCCAGCGCCGGGTTGCGCCTACCGCCATAGGCGAACAGATTGTCAGTCGGGCGCGGGTCGCGCTGCAGGAAATCGACAAGATACGCGAACTGGTGATTAACGGGCGGGACTTGATGAGCGGTGTTTTGCGTCTGGGTGTGATCCCCCACTGTCGGGCCTTATTTGCTCCCGTTACTGCTCGCGGCCATCCACACCAGCTATCCGCAGTTGCGCCTGTTACTGCGCGAGGATTTGACGGCGCATCTGCTCGAACAATTGCGTATCGGAAGGGTCGACGCGGCGCTGATGGCGATGCCGGTACACAGCGAAGGTCTCGAGGCACAGGCATTGTTTACCGAACCCTTCGTGCTCGCGTTGCCCGCCGGGCATCCGCTGACCGAGAAAAAAGAGGTGCGGGAAGAGGACTTGTGCGGCCACTGCATATTACTGCTGGAGGAAGGTCATTGCCTGCGAGATCAGGCGTTGACGATCTGTGGTTCGATGCGCTGCGTAGAATCCGATGAGGTCACGGCAACCAGCCTTGAAAACCTGCGCCAGATGGTGGCGGTAGGCGTGGGTTGTACACTGTTGCCGGCGCTGGCCGCCGCGCCGAGCGTCGGATCGATACAAGAAGGGCTGATCGAAATTCGACCGTTCGCGGATCCCGCGCCGAGTCGCACCATCGCGCTGCTGTGGCGGCACCGGTATCCGCGCGAGGATGCCCTTATCCTGCTGGCGAAACTGATTCGCCGCAATCTGCCTCCCGCGGTAACCGTGATCGACGTGAACGCTGCCTAAGCCATCGTCCGCGCCATTGTCTAGAGCGATCACCCCAGCTTCACTTATCGGCCATTGCCCATGCTTTTGATCGCGCGGTACCGCGCTATCAAGGGCACGCCCCGTGCTGTGGATGCTCACGCCGAGAAGCCAGGGCCGACGCTGCTCAGGCGTTTCGCCATGCCCGACGAGGTCGCCAATATGATCTGCTACGTCTGCTCACCGGCATCGTCTGCCACCAACGGCGCGGCGCTGAGAGTGGGCGGTGGCGCGGTGCGCAATATCGTATAGGCACGGCCCCAGACGGCGCACGCGATCGAAACGAAAAATAAATTGCGGAGTTGTGATGGCCTGGATTTATCTTGGCATCGCCGGGTTGCTGGAAGTGGGCTGGGCGATCGGGCTCAAGTATACCGACGGCTTTACGCGGCTGTGGCCCAGCGTGTTTACCGTCGCGGCCATGATTATCAGTCTCTTTTTCCTGGCGCAGGCGCTGAAGAGCATTCCGGTCGGCACGGGTTACGCCGTATGGACCGGCATCGGCGCGGTCGGCACCGCGGCGCTGGGTGGATCATACTCTTCTCGGAATCGACGAACGCGGGCCGCCTGTTTCCCATCGCGCTCATTGTAGCCAGCATCGTGGGCCTCAAGCTGACCTCGGGTGGCGATACGAATGCCTGACTCGCGTGCTGCGTCGCGCCATGACTGCCCTTGGAACCTCTGCTATAAAAAATCATGTAGTTCCTGGTGGAATTACCGGGAATTCATAAAACAGAATTACAACGGCGTTACAGGAGGTTGGTAAAATGAAACCACAACACAAAATTCCCTGGCTGACACTCATAGCTGCGACGTGTCAGGCTTCGGTGGTGTCGCAGCGATAGGCCCCGCGCATGCACAATCAGATATGTTTCTCTGTATCGACGGCGTACAGGGAGGCTCGACCGACGCTCAGTTCGCGGGCTGCAGCAACCTTGTCGGGTACAGTCAGACGGTCGAGAATTCGACTGACCCGAATGCTGGAGGGGGCGGCGCAGGCGGGAGGCCCATTGGTTGCGGGGAGGCGGTTGTCGTAAAGCAGATCGATAATGCGAGCCCGATTCTGTTCACAAGGGTTCTGACAGGCGTCCATGCTCCGAGCGCCATCGTTCACTTCAGGACGCAGGGCGAAAACCCGGTGGAATTTCTCACTATCAGTTGCAAGACGTGCTGATCACAGGAACAGAGAACAGTGAGTTCCGATGGAGGCGGCACATCACGACTGCCAATCAGTATGGAAACGGTAAAGCTGAGCGCCCGTCAGGTCTTCGTCAGCTTCGCGCGACAGCTCGCGGACGGATCGCTCGGGTTGCCGATTGAATCAGGCTTCGATTGTGGGACGAATCAGCGTCTGTAGGGTAACGAGCGACCCGCTAACTGACCTCAGTCGGTTCGACTGGGATGTTGAAAATGCCCGAGCCGGGCAAAGCCGGCAAAGGGTGCGACCATCGTTTATCGACAATAGGCTTTGCCGCGTTCTTCACGCGTTAGACGCTTGAATGGCGGTGAGGGCACATCTACTGCGGCCGTCCAAGGGCTGCACTGCGACCCTGTTGGCAAACGCCGAATGCGACTCACGCCACCCACTCCAGCTCGGCGGCGCGACGCCGCGCCTGCGCCGGCACATCTTCGGCCACGAAGCGGCGGTGCAGAATCTGTACGCCCAGCAGATGATTGATGACGGCGTCCAGTTGTACCCTGGTGGCCGCGTCCGTGCCCTTTTGCTCGTGCAGATCGAACAGGGTCTTGACGCCGGCCGCATTCAGCAGGCCCGCGTCCGCGATGGCCGTACCGGACAGATAATCCGCGGCGAGGGCTTCCACGGCAGCCCACTTCCTCGGATCGGTATGCGCGGGCGGCGCCATGAACGCGAACTTCTCGCGCTCGTACAAGACCTTTGGCAACAGCCCGCGCATGGCCTCGCGCAGCACGTATTTTTCCGTGTTGCCCTTGATGCGCAGGCGCGGCGGCACGGTGGCGGCGAATTCCGCCAGGTGATGATCCAGAAACGCGGGTCTGGCTTCCATCGAATTGGCCATGTCCACTCTGTCGCCGCCCCAGGTGAGTATCTGTCCCTCCAGCATGGTCTTGATCCAGACGTACTGCGCCTTGTCCAGCGGATGCCGGCCGTCGATCATGTCGGCGTCGAAGCTTTCCGCGATGGCGCGGCCGGGCTCGTAGCCTTTTACTTGCGCGCGCAACGCCGGGTTCATCAGCCCCGGCACGTGCTTTGCTGCGGCGAGCCACGGTTGTAAGCAGCTGGGCGTGAACCCCACGAGTTTATCCAGCGCCGGATCGTGCAGAACTTCGGCCGCCAGCATTGCGCCCGTGACCAGCGCGTTGCTGCTGGAAAGCATCTCGCCCCAGGCTTGGCGCTCGGCATCAAGCAGGCCGTCCAGTCCGTGCAGGAACATGTCGCGCCGGAAGGCGGGGTAGCCCGCAAACAGTTCGTCCGAGCCTTCGCCGGTGACCACCACTCGATAGCCCGCGCGGTTCACATGCCGGCTCATCAGCAGTTTGGCGACGCCCAAAGTGTTATAGATGGTGCGCTCGGTGTGCCACAGGGTCTCGACGAAGTTGTCGTAGAGATGGCCTGCGTTCAGCATCATAACGTCGTGGTCGGCCTCGACGGATTGCGCCATCTCGCGCGCAATCGCGGTCTCGTCGTAAGCCGCGTCGTCGAAGCCGATGGTGAACGCCTTGACCGGCGACTGCTGACAGGCGGCCGAAAGCCCCAGGATCGCGCAGGAGTCGATGCCGCCGGAGAGATAGCACGCGACCGGCACGTCCGCCTCCAGCCGATGCTGCACGGCGGCGACAAGCTGTTCGCGCACGCCCTCGATGTAGTGTTCCTCGGAACGGTCGTTGTCGTGCGCGTCGGCTTGCGGGAAATTCATGTCCCAGTAGCGATGATCGCTGATCTTAAAACGCCCGTCGCGGCGCTCCACAACCAGCACATGGCCGGGTTGCACCTGATGGATGTTGTCGAACGCCGTGGTGCCAGGCACGATGGTCTGCATGAGCTGGTGATAAAGTCCTTCGGCGCTGAAATGCCGCGGCACCTCGGGGTGCGCGAATAGTGCCGTCAGTTCGGAACCAAACGCCAGCATGCCATTCGCTTCGCACCAGTACAGTGGTTTGACGCCGAAGCGATCGCGCACCAGCATCAGCCGGTCGCGACCGCGATCGTACAGGCCAAACGCGAATTCGCCGCGCAGCCGGGCAAGCATGCCCTCCATTCCATAGGTGCGATAGAGGTGTAACGCGAGCTCAGAAT
>JACCYU010000246.1 GCA_013696315.1 Gammaproteobacteria bacterium
ACGGGGGATCGATTATCTCGCCGGCAACGCCCAGCGCGCACACCCTAAGCGCGATCGGAAACGCGGGCGCTTGCAGCTCGGTCTCGAGCCAATATTCGGCACTCCTTAACTACATAACCTATGACGCAGGACTATGGTTCAACATCCCGGGTGGCAAGTATTCGTTGGACAGAGAACGCTTCTTGGATCTCGCTCGGATGCCACTCCGCCACGTTCGCCGGGTGGGAGTAACCATGGAGAACGATCCTGATGTGATTGCCAAGTTTATTCAGGGATCAGGGATATCGGGCGTTCAGCTTCATGGCTTCCATCTGCCCAAACAGGTTCAATCGATCAAACGTCGACTGGACGACGGTATAGAGCTGTTTAAGGTCCTGCACGTTCAGAGGGGCAAGTGCCTGGAAAAGCCACTGCTGCGCCAGTACGCGGGGTGCGGGGCTGACGCATTTATCGTCGACAGCTTTGTCTCCCGGCAACAGCCGGGCAGTACCGGTGAGTGCGTTCCGCCCTTAGCTGTTGCGGAAGTCACCCATGTCCTCGGCACAGAGCGTTTGTTTCTGGCAGGCGGAATAGACGACGCTGCAATTAGATCGCTTCGCTCCAGCGTTCCGCTACGTGGGGTTGACATCGATTCAGGATCACGCGTTTCCTCTAGAATCGACATGCAAAGGGTGCATGCTATCGTGACCGCAGCCCGGGCAAGTGACGGTTAGTGGGGGGGGAGCGATGCGAGGTTGGGAGCTCGAACAGGCGTTCCTTAGGTGTCGACGTGACGCTAAGATGGAGTTGGTTTTCTTCGTGAATGCGGGTGATCCGTGTCCCGAAGTTACCTTCGACATGCTGCGCGTCCTCGACAAGCATAGAGTAACCACGGTCGAGCTGTGTGTACCCTTTCCCAAGTCGCTCACCGATGGGTCGTTGATTAAAGCATCTCATCAACGCGCTCTGTCGAAAGGGATCACCCTGTCCACAGTTCTGGAACTAGTGACCCGAGCGCGGCGCGAGCTCGGACTTAAGATCGTTTTGCTCGCCGATTACGGGTATACGGTCAAGCCACTGGGCTTGGAGCGTTTTCTACAGGCATGTTTCTCGGCGGGAACACATGCCACCCTGATCCATTGCCTGCCTCAAGCTCGAAGACACGACTATGTAGACCAATCCGCCAAGCTCGGGCTGGGCCGGATTATGAGCTTCTTTGTCGGCTCGGAGGAGAGAGTACGCAAGGCGGCGTATCAAGAAGGCGAGGGCTTTATATATGTGGTATCGCGGTTTGGACGGACCGGCCAGAAAGTGACTTTCGACGCTCTTCTACTCGATCAGTTGGGCAATATCCGTGCAGAAATGGAGAAGCCTCTCGCCGTCGGTTTTGGCGTAAAGACGGCCGAGGACATCTCCACACTGCGGCGAACGGGCGCGGACGCACTGATCATCGGTAGCGCCGCCACGGCGTTGGTGCAAGACAACGTCGCGACTCCCGAGCGGATTGCCCCGTCTTTGGATGATCTCGTTCTGCGACTCGCTGGGGCAGCGAGTTCGCACTCACATCACGTGAAAACGGAAAGCGTTGCCTAGCCGTTAGCGCCAGCGTTAAGGTCAAATCAATATTCATGTCCCAGGAGACTCCTATGTTGACGTTCCAAACAGCACGGTCATTATTCGCCACCGAGTTTCTAGACAGTGATACGACCACCGTCCGGGACTTTACCGCGCAGATAGTCGGTTCAGAGCGGGATCCGGTCAAGCAGGCCATAAAATTGTTCTACGCCGTGCGCGATGGCATCGACTACGACGTATACGACATAGACCTGTCGCGTGCCGGCATGAAGGCCAGCTCCATAATAAAAAAAGGCGTTGGCTTTTGCATACACAAGTCTATCGTATTCGCCGCGGCCGCGAGGTATTTGGGAATTCCAACCCGGCTCGCATTTACCGATGTACGAAATCACATCAGCACCGCATCGTTAAGGAAGCTGGTCGGCGGGGATGTGTTTCATTACCACGCCTATGCCGAGATCTACCTCAATGGACGATGGGTCAAAAGCACACCGGTTTTCAACCGCAAGCTTTGCCACCTGTTCGGCGTCGATCCGCTGGATTTCGACGGGACCACAGACGCGACGCTGCAGCCCTATGATAAGAAAGGCAATCGCTACATTGAATTCATTCGTCATCATGGCACCTTCGAGGAGTTTCCCTACGAGCAGTGTGTTGCCCACCTACTGTTGCACCATCCTCGTTTGTTTAGGGATGGCTGGCAGACCGTTCGTGGTGATCTGGCGCAGGAGCGGAGCCTCGAGGCTGCAACGCAATGGTAGCCGTTGCCGCCCTGGTCATGTTCGAACGATGCTCGGAGCCGGCCTCGTCACCTGACACTACTGGTACCGCGGACTTCAGGGTTCACGAGGCTACGACGTTCAGCAACGGTTGCGCGCCGCCGCTTGATGCGTTATAGTGCTGGTGGCCGTTCCGACACAATTGTCTCCGTGGCTGTTATTGATAGCAACAAGCCTAGTGTCCAAAGTCACTTGAATCGAGCGGGACAAGTTCAGCGCGTTCCATGTTCCAACGCTTTACAGATACCTCGGTCCAAAGTCGAATTGGGGCCAGGGGGGGAAAAGAAGCATGGAGAGTACCCGGATCAAAGATCTACGGACAGCGCTCGAATTCCTGAGCAGTCAGGATAATGGGTTGGAAATCGTCTCCACCCCTGTCGAGGCGCGCTGTGAGTTGGGGGCATTGTATGCTCCAAGATCTGGCGGTGTTCCAGTTCGCCCTCCAACACGTTCGGGTCCTGCCATGCTCTTTGAGCGAGTAATGCCCTGCGATCGCCCTGCGGTGGTGGGCGTGTTCGGGTCTCGCCAGCGTTGTGCCTCTTATATAGGTACCACGCACGATCGCGTCGCGGAGAAAATGATAGACGCCGCTCACACCCCTGTGTCACCGTTAGAGACCAGGGATGCTCCTGTTCAAGAAGTCGTTCATACCGAGCGGGTCGATTTGGCCGCCCTGCCGATTCCTACGATGACCCCTCGCGACGCCGGTCCTTACATCTCGTTGGGACTGTCTATGGCGAAAGATCCGGTAACAGGTGGTCGGAACATCTCTGTTCATCGTTTATGTGTGCAAGGGCCGGACACACTTACGATTTGGATGGTGCCAGGGCGACACCTGGAGTCTTTCTTTTTATCGGCGAAGGCACTTGGCAAACCGCTGCCAATCGCTATTCATATTGGCCTCGATCCAGCAATTTACATGGCTTCCTGTTGTCCCAATCCTCTCGCCCCTCTGGGATTCAATGAGCTTGATATAGCAAGCAGCTTGCGCGGGCGTCCTTTCGAGATTTCCCCATGTCTTACGGTCAAAGCAGATTGCATAAGTCACGCTGAGTATGTGTTGGAAGGAGAGATAACCCATGACATCATTCCTGAGAGCAGGACGGCAGCCTATTCGCTGCCCGAATTTCTTGGCTATAACGGGAAAGTCCATCCGGGTCTTCCGGTAGTGAAAATCAAGGCGATTACGCATCGTTCCAAGGCAATTTTTCAGACAGTGATTGGTCCTGGATATGAGCAATCTATCCTGCTGGGCTTCGGTATGGAAGCGGCAATTCTTTACTTTCTTCGCGAGCACGTAACGAAGCGAGTTACGAAGGCTTATTGTAGCTCCGCCGGTGGGGGTCATCTCCTCTTGTTTCTCCAATTCCGCAAGGCAACTGAGCAAGACGATGGGGTGGTCCGGCAGGCTGCTTTAGCTGTCTTCGGCGTTTTTCGCATGATTAAGCAGATTGTACTTGTCGATGATGATGTTGATGTGTTCAGTGAGGAGGATATTTGGTGGGCCATGACCACCCGCTTTCAGGTTGATAGGGATCTGATGACGGTAAGCAATGTTCAAGGATTCCCCTTAGATCCAAGCCAGGATCCTGCTTACTCTTCGACTATCACCGGCCCAGGCTTGACCGCCAAGGCCGTCTTCGATTGTACCGTCCCCTTCCGATTGAAGGAATCATTTCAACGCACGGTGTTTGCCTGGCCTATAGCGGGACCTTCTCAATAACAACTGTAGGACGGTTGATTTGATTAATATATGCGACGACGAGTAATCATTGGCATTTCCGGGGCCAGCGGTGTGACATACGGAATCCGTATGCTCGAAATACTGCGTGAGGTCCCCGATCTCGAGACCCACCTGGTTGTCAGTGGCCCTGCACGGCAGACGATCAGGCTGGAGACGAGATTTGAGATTGACGCGATCCGCGCGCTTGCCGATGTGAGCTACCGGATAAACGACATTGCCGCCGATATTGCGAGCGGATCTTACCAGACCCACGGTATGGTGATTGTCCCTTGCTCCATCCGGACGCTTGCGGGCGTTGCCTATTCCCTGTCCGACAACCTGTTACTCCGCGCTGCTGATGTGATGCTTAAGGAGCGCCGACCGCTGGTGCTCGTGGTTCGTGAGACCCCGTTACACTTGGGGCACCTGCGACTAATGGCTCGCGTCGCCGAGATCGGAGGTATCATCATGCCGCCGGTCCCCGCATTCTACCAGCATCCTCAGTCACTCAATGACATAATCGATCAGACGGTCAATCGAATCCTTGATCAGCTTGGAATCACCCTATCGGTAGATCTATTTCCGCGTTGGCCCGGGCCGCCGCGGCATTGAACGCAAAGCCTCAGGCCCGCCGACCGCGCGGTTAAGCCCCGCTAGGGGTCCAGCTCAGTAACCACCTGTGCTCGGATCTGGGACGCTCTAGCGCACTCCCCGCGACAATCTGTCGCATAGGCGCAGCACGCGGGTTCTGCTTCGTTTTGCGTCGATTGGCCGGCGGCGCGCCGGCCGCGAGACGTTTCACACGGAACCATTCGACAATGCCATTGACTTGACTATGCTTGGATTGACGATGCTTGTTTTGGGCGCGGTGCTGGCGGCGTTCGGCGCGGCCTCCGATGCGGCGGGTCCCCTGGATGCCGCCATCGACACCCGCGTCACCACCCAGAAGGAGGCGGCGGACTCCCAGGAGCGTATCGATGCCGTGGCCGATCAGACCCACGCGATGCTCCTGGACTTCCAGCACGTGAGCACCCAAA
>JACCYU010000247.1 GCA_013696315.1 Gammaproteobacteria bacterium
CAGGTGACAACGTCAAGATGCAGGTGACCTTGATCGCGCCGATCGCGATGGAAGAGGGCCTGCGCTTCGCCATCCGCGAAGGCGGCCGCACCGTCGGCGCCGGCGTGGTCGCCAAGGTCGTGAAGTAGGGGGGTGAGTATCGCGTTTGCAATTAGGCCAGTACCTCAATTGGGCGAGCCGGAAAAAGAAATTGATCCAGTGAATCAATTCCCTGGCGCGCGCCTCGCCAGGGAGGGCGAGGCCGGAGCTTCAGGCATAGATTGTATGTCGCCATGGATGGCTTGCATGGTAGTTAAACGTAGGCCAGTAGCTCAATTGGCAGAGCAGCGGTCTCCAAAACCGCAGGTTGGGGGTTCAAGTCCCTCCTGGCCTGCCATATTCGCGACGGCCCGGACGGAGACAATTATTTCCGCCACGGCGCTGACTGATAATTATCGCGCGGTGGCAGATGGCGACTAAAACCGAGACGCAAGGCTCGGCGCTGGATACCGCCAAGCTTGCGCTTGCGGCATTGCTGGTGACCGCTGGCGTTATCGCGTTCTACTGGTACGCGGAGCAGTCCACGCTTTATCGCGTGCTGGGTTTGCTGGCGGTTACCGGTATCGCGGTCGCGATTGCCTGGAGCACGGCGAAAGGCCGTAGCATCGCGAGTTTTTTGCAGGATTCGCGCACCGAAGTGCGCAAGATGGTGTGGCCCAGCCGTGCCGAGACCATGCAGACGACGCTGGTTGTGTTTCTGGTGGTGATTATTGTCGGGATATTTTTGTGGCTGCTGGATATGTTGCTGGGCTGGCTGATCCAGCTCGTGATTGGCGTCTGAGGTTGCCAATGGCGCTGCGCTGGTACGTCGTTCACGCTTACTCCGGTTTTGAAAACCAGGTCAAGCGCGCATTGCTGGAACGCATCGAGCGTTTCGGCATGCAGGATCGGTTCGGCGAGATTCTGGTGCCGATGGAGGAAGTTGTGGAAATGCGGGAAGGACAGAAGCGGCGCAGCGAGCGCAAGTTCTTTCCCGGATACGTGCTGGTGCGGATGGATATGAGCGACGAGACCTGGCACCTTGTTAAAGAGGCGCCCAAGGTGCTGGGCTTTATCGGCGGCACGTCGGACAGACCCGCGCCCATTTCTGACCGGGAAGCGGAGGCGATTCTGCAACGCATTCAGGAAGGAGTAGACAAGCCGCGGCCCAAGGTATTGTTCGAGCCGGGCGAGGTGGTGCGGGTCGCGGACGGACCATTCAACGATTTTAACGGCGTGGTCGAAGAAGTGAACTACGAGAAAAGCCGGCTGCTGGTGGCCGTCCAGATTTTCGGTCGTTCGACGCCGGTCGAACTGGAGTTCAGCCAGGTGGAAAAGTCTTGATCGGCGGATGCTGCATGCCGGCTACGCGGATGCGTGCAAGCGATCGATTGTTGTCCCCGCACGCGCGGTGTGTAGGAGCATAAATGGCAAAGAAAGTTGAGGCGTATATCAAGCTGCAGGTGCCCGCGGGGCAGGCTAATCCCAGTCCCCCGGTAGGCCCGGCGCTGGGCCAGCGTGGCCTGAACATCATGGAATTCTGCAAGGCGTTCAACGCGCAGACGCAGAATGTCGAGCAGGGCATGCCGTTGCCGGTGGTGATTACTGCGTATTCGGATCGCAGTTTTACGTTTGTCACCAAGACGCCGCCCGCGTCCGTGTTGCTTAAGAAAGCCGCGGGTATTGCCAAGGGCAGCGGCAAACCGAATACGAATAAGGTGGGCAAGGTTGATCGCGCGCAGATCGAAGAGATCGCGAAAACCAAGATGCCGGACCTGAACGCTGCCGATCTCGAGGCCGCCGTGCGCAGCATCGCGGGCAGCGCGCGCAGCATGGGGCTGGAGGTCGAAGGATTCTGATTATGGCAAGAGTTTCCAAACGCATGCGCGCCATGCGGGACAAGATCAAGCCGGGTAATCAGTATTCGCTCGAGGAGGCGTTGCAGCTAATCAAGAACACGAGTTCGGCAAAGTTTGCTGAATCGGTGGATGTCAGCCTGAATCTTGGCATCGACCCGCGCAAGTCCGATCAGATGGTGCGCGGCTCCACCGTGCTGCCGCACGGCACGGGCAAGAGTGTGCGTGTGGCCGTGTTTGCCCAGGGCGACAAGGCGCAGGCCGCCACGGACGCCGGCGCGGACATCGTCGGCATGGACGATCTCGCCGCACAGGTGCGGGCCGGCAAGCTGGATTTCGATGTGGTTATCGCCGCGCCGGAAGCGATGCGGGTAGTCGGGCAGCTTGGCCAGATCTTGGGCCCGCGCGGCCTGATGCCCAATCCCAAGGTTGGCACAATTACGCCGGACGTGGCGCAGGCGGTGCGTAACGCCAAGGCCGGGCAGGTGCGATACCGCGCGGACAAGGGCGGCATCATTCATTGCAGCATTGGCACCGTCGGTTTTGACGTGAATGCGCTACAGGAGAACCTGGGCGCGCTGGTGGCGGATCTGATCAAGGCGAAGCCTGCCACGTCCAAGGGTGTTTATCTTAAAAAGGTAACCCTGTCATCGACCATGGGGCCGGGTATTGCCGTGGATCAGAACCAGCTGTCCAGTCAGTAAACGCGCGGCAGGCGCGCGTTCGGCACGTACGGCGCACGCCAGATGAATCAATAACAGAGGTTTTGAAACGTGGCATTGAGTCTGACGGAAAAGCAGCAGATCGTCTCGGAAGTCGCTGCCGTGGCCGCCGATGCGCATTCGGCGGTCGCCGCCGAATATCGGGGTCTGTCGGTCGAAGTGCTGACCGAATTGCGCGCCAAAGCGCGTAACGAACAGGTTTATCTGCGGGTCGTCAAGAATACGCTCGCCCACCGCGCCGTCGCCGGCACGGCGTTCGAATGCATGCAGCCCGGTTTTACAGGCCCGCTGATTCTGGCGTTTTCACGTGAAGATCCGGGTGCGGCAGCGCGTCTGGTCAAGGACTTTGCCAGACAGCACGACGGGCTGAAGCCCATGCTGGTCGCTGTGGGCGGACAGTTAATGGATGAGTCGGCACTGGAACGTCTGGCGAGCCTGCCCACCCGCGAGCAGGCGTTGAGCCAGATGCTGGCGGTCATGCAGGCCCCGCTGGCGAAGCTGCTGGGAGTGTTGGCGGCGCCGCACGCCAAACTGGTGCGAACCTTGGCGGCGTTAAAGGATCAGAAACGGGCTGCCGACTGATGGTGCGCGCGATTTCGATGTAAGCAACGGTTCAGGAGCAAACAGATGGCTGTATCAAAAGAAGATATTCTCGAAAGCATTTCCAGTATGAGTGTCATGGAAGTGGTCGATCTCATTTCCGCCATGGAAGAAAAATGGGGTGTGACGGCAGCCGTGGCCGCCGGGCCGGCAGCCGCCGCACCCGCGGCTGCTGCGGAAGCGGCCGAGGAGCAAACCGAATTTGACGTGGTGATGACCAGTTTCGGCGCGAACAAGGTTTCGGTAATCAAGGTTGTGCGCGCGCTTACCGGTCTGGGGCTTAAAGAGGCCAAGGACATGGTGGAGAGCGCTCCATCCACGATCAAGGAAGGCGCCAGCAAGGCGGATTCCGAGACCATCAGGAAACAACTGGAAGAAGCTGGCGCCTCGGTAGAACTCAAGTAATCGCGGTTTACCGGTTGCGTTCCGTAAACCGCCCTGTCGCGCACAGGCTGGTGGCGTCAATGTCACCGGCCTGTCTGCGTTGTATTTTGAGCGCGGAATCCCCACTTTGTCGCTACCGATCCGCCGGCAACCAACACGCCCGCCCGTCGTCAACGAGGTAACCTAATGGCTTATAGCTACACCGAGAAAAAACGCATCCGCAGGGATTTCGGTAAGCGCCCCCAGATTCTTGAAGTCCCGTACATGCTGGAAATCCAGCTTGCCTCTTATCGTCAGTTTTTGCAATCCGAGAAGGCGCCTGATCAGCGCGATGCCGCGGGGCTGCACAGCGCGTTCAGCTCGGTATTTCCGATCACCAGCTATTCGGGCAACGTGCAGTTGGCATACGTCAATTACCGGTTGGGTACGCCCGTGTTCGACGTACGCGAGTGCCAAC
>JACCYU010000248.1 GCA_013696315.1 Gammaproteobacteria bacterium
AGCGCGCGATCCACCGGCACGCCGCGCACCTGATCGGCCACCAGCCTGCATTTCTGGGCTGATATGCGCGCATTCTTCAGTTTCGCTGCTGCCTGCATGGTTATGCTCTCGCGTCCAAATCCTTAAAATCGTTCAGCGCGCCTTGCGGTCGCCGGAGTGGCCCTTGAAGGTGCGGGTGATCGAAAACTCGCCCAGTTTGTGGCCCACCATATTCTCCGATATCAGCACCGGGATATGCTGGCGCCCGTTGTGTACCGCAATTGTCAGCCCCACCATATCGGGGATCACCAGCGAACGACGCGACCAAGTCTTGATCGGTCGCCGTTCCCGAGTCGCGATCGCCCGCTCGACCTTGGTCATCAGATGGCCATCGACGAACGGACCTTTTTTGAGAGAACGTGGCACTGTCGCTCCTATTTCTTCCTGCCGCGCGAGCGCACGATCCAGCGATCCGTGCGCTTGCTGTTGCGGGTCTTGTAACCTTTGGTCGGTACACCCCAGGGCGTACACGGGTGGCGGCCACCGGAGGTCTTGCCCTCGCCGCCGCCATGCGGATGATCCACCGGATTCATCGCCACACCCCGCACGGTGGGCCGAATTCCGCGCCAGCGCTTGGCGCCGGCTTTACCCAGCTTGACCAGATTGTGCTCGGCGTTGCTTACCTCGCCAATGGTCGCGCGACAATCAGCCGGCACGCGGCGCATCTCGCCGGAGCGCAACCGCAAGGTCACCAAGTTACCCTCGCGCGCCACCAGCTGCACCGAAGTACCGGCGCTGCGCGCGATCTGCGCCCCTTTGGACGGTTTCAGCTCGACGCAGTGCACCACACTGCCGACCGGAATATTGCGCAGCGGCAAGGCATTGCCTGCCTTGATCGGCGCATGCGAGCCGGCCATGATCGGCGCCCCGGCACTTAAGCCTTTGGGTGCGATCACATAGCGCCGCTCACCATCGGCGTATAGCACCAGCGCGATATGCGCGCTGCGGTTGGGATCGTATTCGATGCGCTCGACCTTGCCCGGCACATGATCCTTGTCGCGCCGGAAATCGACGATGCGATAGCGCTGCTTGTGCCCGCCGCCCACATGACGCGTGGTGATGCGACCCAGATTGTTGCGGCCGCCCGAGCGCTTCTTGGCCCCGGTCAGCGCGCGCAACGGGCCGCCCCGATGCAATTCCTGACCCTGAATGCGGGTTACAAAACGCCGGCCCGGCGATGTCGGTTTGGTCTTTACAATGGCCATGCGATTTAAAATATCGGCTTGTGCGCAGGCTTATTCAGGGCCCAGCGAAATGTCGTTGCCCGGCGCGAGCTGGACGTACGCCTTCTTCCAGTCCGAGCGGCGTCCGCGGCGCGCGCCGTGACGCTTCAGCTTGCCCTTCACGTTCAGCATCCGCACCTGCATGACCTGCACACTGAACAGCATCTCGACGGCATGCTTAACTTCGCTCTTGGTGGCGTCCGGCAACACCTTGAACACATGCTGGCGTGCGCTGTCAGCCGCCAGGGTGGACTTTTCCGACACATGTGGGGCAAGCAGGACTTTCATCAGCCGCTCCTGACTCATGCCAGCCACGCCTCGACCCGATTGAGCGCAGCTTTGGTCATGACCACATTATCGAAACCGATCAGGTTCACGGGGTTCAGACTGGCAACCGCCGTATAACCGACATGCCGCAGGTTGCGCGCGGCCAGGTGAATCTTCTCATCGGGCTGCTCGGTGACCAGCAATGCCGACGTCAAATTCAAACCCTTAAGCTTATCCAGCACTACCCGTGTTCTGGGCTGGTCGACGCCGAAATCTTCCACGATAACCAAACGATCCAGCCGCGCCAGCTCCGACAGGATAGAACGCATGGCAGCACGATACATTTTTCGGTTCAGTTTCTGCCGGAAACTCCGAGGCTGGGCCGCGAACGTCACGCCGCCGCCACGCCAGATGGGGCTGCGAATCGTCCCGGCGCGGGCGCGCCCGGTGCCTTTCTGCCGCCATGGTTTCGCGCCGCCGCCGGCCACCTGCGCACGCGTTTTTTGCGCCTTGGTGCCGCCACGCCCGCCAGCCAAATAGGCGGTCACGGCCTGATGCACCAGCGCCGCGTTGAAGTCCTGACCGAAAGTTCGATCAGAGACGTCTACGTGGCTGTTGTCGATGCTTCTGAGTTGCATGATTTATTGCGTGATATGCTGTGGTTTATTAGTGCTATTGATCTGGCGTCTGCGCGGTCGCTTGGCGGGTTTTCGCTTTGATCGCCGGACACACAATCACGTTGCCGCCTGTGGAGCCGGGGATGGCGCCCTTGATCAACAGCAGATTTCGGTCCTGATAGACTCGCACCACTTCCAGATTCTGGGTCACTCGCCGCACGACTCCCATATGGCCCGCCATCTTCTTGCCCTTGGGCACGCGACCCGGTGTCTGGCGCTGACCGATCGAGCCTGGGGCCCGATGTGCTAGCGAGTTGCCGTGGGTCGCGTCCTGCATATGGAAGTTATAGCGCTTGATCGTGCCGGCAAACCCCTTGCCTTTCGTAATGCCGGTTACATCAACTTTCTGGCCGGCTTCGAACAGGTCGACTCTTAACTCGTTACCTGCCGCCAGCGCATCGTTCTCGTTCTCGCCTAGCCGAAATTCCCACAGGCCCCGGCCAGCTTCGATCCCCGCCTTGGCGTAATGGCCCGCCTGCGATTTGGTCACGCGCGACGGCCGGCGCGTGCCGCAGGTGACCTGCACAGCACCGTAGCCATCCGCTTCCGGCGTCTTGATCTGCGCGACCCGGTTTGACTCCACGTGGATCACCGACACTGGTATCGTAGAACCCTGGTCGGTAAAGACGCGGGTCATACCAATTTTTCTACCAATCAACCCAATGGTCATGCAGGCGCTCCGCGTTCGCGAGAATCGACGAACCAAATGTAACCCTACCCAGCGAAAACCGCGTCGGAGCCGGGTCGTGGAAAGCCGGCTATTATGAAGAAGACTTGAACGAGCCTCAAGCCTTAAACCGGTTTCTGGCAGCCTGAAACAGGCATCAATTGAGTTTTATATGTACATCGACACCCGCGGCGAGGTCGAGCTTCATCAGCGCATCCACGGTTTTTTCGGTGGGGTCGACGATGTCCATGATGCGCTTGTGCGTGCGAATCTCGTATTGATCACGCGCGTCCTTGTTCACGTGCGGCGAGATGAGAATCGTGAAGCGCTCCATTTTGGTTGGCAGCGGAATGGGGCCCTTGACGCGCGCGCCGGTGCGCCGCGCGGTCTCTACAATCTCGCTCGCCGAGCGATCGATCAAACGGTGATCGAACGCCTTTAAGCAGATCCGTATTCTCTGACTGGCTGCCATTATTACTGTCTCTGCGATAGACGGGCGCGCTGCGCCCCTTATGAACCGGTTACTTCACGACCTTGGCGACCACGCCGGCGCCGACGGTGCGGCCGCCTTCGCGGATGGCGAAGCGCAGGCCCTCTTCCATCGCGATCGGCGCGATCAAGGTCACCTGCATCTTGACGTTGTCACCTG
>JACCYU010000249.1 GCA_013696315.1 Gammaproteobacteria bacterium
GAACAGGCCGAGGCATTCCTGAACCAACGCGCCGAAGTCAGCGAAGAGGGCCAGGATATCTACCGCCGCGCGGCTTATGGATAAACTTACACCAACCGTACGATTAAGCTCTAGTTACTACAACTTAACGTACGCGTCCGCGGGAAATCATGCAGTCCAAGTCTAACTTCGCGGTCAACCGTGCCTGCAATCCGTGCTTGCAGGCCCCTCCGCGCTGCGCGCTCCGTCGGTCGTTTACCTCAAATGATAGGTGCAAGCTCGGCTTGTTCGATTGGAGGTTGTGCTTTCGGCATGCAGTTTGACTAGCCGAGGCCACTGGCGTCGTCGGTGAGGCGCGCTTGGGCCTCCTCAAGCATTAGATCGGGATCGTTCGGAAAGCGAACTTGGTCAAATCCGGCTGCGAGGTCCTCACCTGCTACAAGTATCAAGTTGTGGGTACGAAGCTCGTCTGACTGGGCGGCGATCTGGTCCCTTGGAAGCCTACAAACCAGCACAGCTGCCACTTGCGCGGGGTGTCCACTTGCCTGAAGCGACTTCGTTAGCGCACCGCGCCGATGGACAAGCTTGCCTACCTTAGATGTGAAGTCTGAGACCCGCGTAGTGCACTCGACGATGGCGAGCCGTCCACCAGGCGTAGTTACGATCAAGTCGGGCGAATCGGTTTCAATCTGAACGCATGGGCTAAATCCAAAAAGGAAGAGCAATGCCGCAACGCCGTTCTCAAATTTCGAGGAATCGGACGACTCGATTACAGCCCGCCGAACCATTCGGAGATCCTTGTCAAAATGCTGAATGGCAAGCAAGCGATTATTACGCGCCTTCGCTGGATCTAAGAACCACTGTCTGCGGACCGTTGAAGACCCAATCATCAGCATGGCGAGCACGGCGTCTGCGTGCTGAAGTTCAATCTGTGCCGTGCCCTCGCGCCTATCGTCTCGAACGGCACCCCACTTGATCTCTCTGGCAACTTGTCTTCGAGAGTTGAGCCCATCTCTTGGCCCTGCACGTACAGCAAGTCCAACATTATCTACATCGAACGCTGGATGAGCGTGCAAGGTCACGTCAAGTCGATCGCCGGCCAGCATACACTCGTCAAAGATTAGATCGACTGGCGGCCCAACCCTTACGATTACGGCAGCAAGGTCAGAGCTGTTTCCAGGCGCACGTAGATCAAGCCATGCGGCAGCGTCTGCGAGCCCATCAAACGGCCGACATGATGACCGTAGCATATTATCGACTATAGTCAACTCGACCGGAGAAGGGTGAGGTCTCGCAGTACCGAGAACCTGAAGGTGCAACTCAGAAAACCAGCGGTCTCGATGACTCATTTCTGAGTAGAAGTTAAACGGCCGGTCACTTGGCAGGATCAGCTCCTTGTCCGGAAGCCGGATGACGCCGGACGTTGCTCTATCCAATAGCGCAAGCAACGACTTCTTGCTTTCGTGATGGCGTTGAATCTGGCCGACAACAAAGTTCGCGGAATCGATTCGAAAGCTGTTGTCGCGCGACGTCGGAAGAGGATTTAAGGTAATCGACGCATCCCAGATTCGATACCCTTGGCCATCGGCGTCAGCGATAAAACGAATATCAAACGAGTAGCCATCACACACCCAAGCTTCGGCTGCCTCCAAAAGTTTGTTTGATAATCTCGTCAGTCAAATGGAATCATCTCTGTATTGGAGCCTTGGTCAATTCGGGCAAGGAGCTAGCGTGCTTTTAAAACAATTGTCTCGCATGGTGGGCGCGCCACCTAACATACAAAGCAAAGCCTGCGTGGGTTGTCAAGGTGGCTTCCTCGGTTGTCGCTCCGCGTTGAGTTTCTGGCATTTACCGAACTATCAGACAGCATTAACCTCAACGGACCATCTGAAGCGATTCAGCGAAATGCGGCCATCGATACCGAACTCGATTCCTTCATCTTCCAATCGAATCCGCTGTTCCGAGTCCGCGCCATGTCGTCCGCGCCCGGTGCTGATTCCGCCTTTTGCGTTCACCACGCGATGCCAGGGCACGGTGCTGTGCGGCGGCAGGGCGTGCAGGGCGTAGCCGACCAGGCGCGCCTGTCGCGGATAGCCGGCAAGTCTCGCCACGTCGCCATAGGTCGATACCTTGCCTGCGGGAATTTGCCGGACGACGGTATAGATGCGGCTATAGGTTTCGCCTGGCTTGCTCATCGCTGAATCGCGCAATATGACGTTTCATCAAGGCGGCGATAGGCGTGATGCCTTAACCACGCTGCCGTTCGAGCAACAGCATCATCAGCAGGGCCAGCACCGCGAGCTGTTCCGCGTCCTCGTCCAGCGCGTCCAAACGTTCGATACGGTAGCGGCCTTCGAAAAACGCCGGTTGCTTGGTTACGCGTAAAGCCGCCGCGCCGTTATCCACGCGCGTAATGAGATACGACGGATGCAGCACGTAGCCGGTGAACATGCCGATGACGGGGATCGAATCCAGCAGGCCGTCCAGCACTTTGACCCACGGGTTCTCCTCACGCACCACCAAGAATGGTTGATCATTTCTCATGATGTCGTAATGCGCGCGCCACAGCGAACGCATTCCACGGCGTCGCACCGCGCCCAGCCGCGCGCCCCGCGCATCATCGATGTGATATTGCGTCGAGATATCGAATACACGATCCGCGTTGATGTGATACAAGGGCCGATTCTGCGCGGTATCCCCATAAACGCTCACCGCTTCCCTGAGCCGGAACGCCTTCTGCCGGACGTAGAAGATCACGCGCCCGGCCGCATCCGTGACGGAAATCTGCTGGGCAATCGCAAGCAGCTTGAAACGAAGGTCTAGTGGAAAATCCATGGCAGGTAAGTCTCAGCGATAAAGCATCAGCGGTTCGCGCTCATCGCGCCACGACGTTTCATCGGGCGCGGCAAGCGCATCGAGATCTTCTGGCGTCGCAGCAGGATCGTCCACCCATCCGCGCAGCAGTTGGCTGCCGTTGATGAGGTCGATGGCGAGCCGATCGTGCTCGTATTCGTAAGCAAAATCCCGCCACAGCGGATAGTCGGGATGCAGCATTCGCAAGGTCTTGAAGGCAAGCGCCATCAGCCGCCACGGCTTGAAGTCTTCATGATCGTAAGCCGGATCGTCGACGTGAAACTGCACCCCGGCGCACAATTTGCCGGCGTGCTTGTGGAAGGTAGGCTCGAACCAGCAATCCCGCAATCGGCAACCACGCATCCATTGCGGCGCGAGCGCGGTCATGGTGGCGATGATTGCGCGCGCATCGATATCCGGCGCGCCGAACAGCTCCAGCGGGCGCGTGGTGCCGCGTCCTTCGGACAAGGTCGTACCTTCCAACATCACTGTGCCGGCGTAGCAGCGCGCCATCGATACACTGGGCGCATTAGGACTGGGATTGATCCATGCGCGTTCGCCAGGTGGCCAGCCGTAACCAGGCGCCGCGGACGGCTGCCAGCCCTGCATGTTGATGATGTGATAGTCAACATCAAGATTTAGCGTTTTCACGAACCAGTGTGCGAGCTCGCCCAGGGTCAGCCCGTGACGCATGGGCAGCGGCCCCGCGCCCACGAAGCTCTCCCAGCCGGGCCTGAGCCGCAATCCTTCGACCGGTCGTCCCGCCGGATTGGGGCGGTCGAGCATCCACAACGTCTTGGCATGCGCCGCGGCCGCTTCCAGGACGTAGCGCAAGGTGGTGACGAACGTGTAGACGCGGCAGCCCAGATCCTGCAAATCGACCAGCAGCACGTCGAACCTGTCCATCATCGCCGCTGTCGGGCGGCGCACTTCGCCATAAAGACTGAATACGGGAATGCCGAGAATCGGGTCATTAGAATCCTGCGACTCGACCATGTTGTCCTGCTTGTCGCCGCGCAGGCCATGCTGCGGGCCGAACGCTGCGGTCATGTTCAAATCTTTGCAAGCGACCAGCGCATCCAGCGAATGCACGAGATCGCGCGTGACCGACGCCGGGTGCGCGAGCAGCGCGATGCGTTTGCCAGCCAGCGGTTTGCGCAAGCCGCGTTCCTCCAGCAAACGGTCGATGCCGAATTTCATGTCTTCCTCTCTCTCAAGATTTTTTGTACGATCAACCCAATCAAGTTTATAACTACTCCGCTCGCTGCCGTATTTTCGAGACCTTGTTTGCGTCGGAATGCAGGCCCGTCAAATACGACGGCGGCCGCCCACTACGACTGCTTGGAAGAATTGGGGGTTTCACCGGCGATCTACTGCAGCGCAATGTCGGGCACCGTCAACGCCTCAAAGCTGCGATCGACCTCCACTTAGTAGTGCCAGGTTGAAGGCATTCCCAAAACCGCCATCCGTTCACAGGATTGCCGGTGATTGCTACGGCAGCGGCGGAGGGCGAGGAATATCGCTTTCCGTTGATTGTAAGGGCGCCGTTATTGACAGTGCCTGTGTGTAGCTGCCCCTTGTACGTAGCCCGAAATTCCGTGCCGTGGGGAAAGGAAACACCCTTTGACGTCCACGGAATCCCACTCGCCTCTGTCGGGGTCGTTGGCCTGGATGTGTTCGCCGGTTTGACCAGATTGAGCAGTTCACGAAGAACCTCGTTTTCTGTCATCGCCTCCGC
>JACCYU010000250.1 GCA_013696315.1 Gammaproteobacteria bacterium
GCCTTTCAGCAGTGCGGTCTTGACTGAAACGCCAAGCGCCGCGCGCACCACCGGCAGATCTTTGTGATAAAGCTGATCCTGCAAATGCCGGGTGCCGGTGGAGATGATGACTTTGCCGCCGGAAAGCAGCGCCGGCACCAGATACGCAAAGGTCTTGCCGACGCCCGTGCCGGCTTCGATAACGAGGGTGCTGTTACTTTTGAGCGCACGCTCGACGGCTTGAGCCATCGCCTGCTGTTGCGTACGCGGCCGGAAATCCGGCAGATGCCGATGCATCGGTCCGCCCTCTTCCAGCACCTCGCGGCTTGTGGACATTACGTTTTTCCTGGCGACCAGATGCTGGGGTGCGGCTATGGGGTCTTGCATAAGTAATTAACAAGGAAGCTTTCATGCTGAACGAAGTGAAGCATCTCGAATTGAAGCATCTGACCTTCCCTCGGTAACAGGAGATTCTTCGGCCGGAGTTTACCCTTGACCAAGTGAAGGGACCTCACAATGACAAGCTAGCCAACCTGTTAACCATTTACGCGATAATCAATAAATGCCGGCCTGCCGTTCCGCCTCGCGCGCGCCCCGTTCATCACCGCGCATACGCCGGGCCTGCGCGATGATGCGCCAGTTCTCGCGCTGCAACGCTTCATCGTCGTACATCAGGCTATTTGATCTGGCGGCCATCGCTTCGGCCTGGCTTCCGTGGCCCTGCGCGAGGCGTACCCTCGCCAGCATCTGCCAGGCCAAGGGATCGTAGGGATCGATGCGCAACGCGCGCTCCAGGGTGGCGGCGGCGTCCTCGAAACGGCCGGCCTGCTTCGCGATTTGCGCTTTTTCCATCAATGCCACAACGGGCGACGCCGAAGGTTCTACTTCGCGCGAGATGTCCTGCGCGGGTGGTGGTGGCGGTGGTTCGGGGAACGGTTGCTGCACAGGCGGCGCGACTCCGCAGGCGTGCAAGATAAACGTGATTGCAAACGCCATCAGGCAGCGTTGTATGGCGTGCAAGTTGCGCATCAGTTGAACAGACCCTGAAACCAGCGCGTGGTACGCTCGACCGGGCTGATTTGCGCGCACGGCGCGTACCCGGTTGGCGCGGAGCCTTCGACGAAGGGCATCCATTGCGCGCCTTCGCAATACTCATCGGCCAGCAGGCCGCCTCTGGGGTCGATCATCAGCCACTCCGTACCGGGCGGCGTGTTCAGGTTCAGCGGACGCGTCTGGATGTTACCCATGATATCCGCCCAGACTGGCAGCGCGCCGACCGCGCCGGTCAATCCCGTGGATTGATTGTCGTCGCGGCCGATCCAGGTGACCGCGAGATGCTCGCCCGAGAATCCCGCAAACCAGCTGTCGCGCAACTCGTTGGTGCTGCCCGTCTTGCCGGCGACCTTTAACTCGGCGGGCAACAGCCATTGCAGGGCGCGCGCGGTGCCCTGGCGTGTGACCTCGTAAAGCGCCGCATTTAGCAGGTACACGGCGGCCGGGTCAGCCCCCTGCGCGATGTTGAGGGGATAGCGCGAGAGGCGTTCGCCATAACCGCTCATGACCTCGCGGATGGTGTTCAGCGGCGCGCGATAACCGCCTGCGGCGAGGGTTTGATACACCTGACTCACCTCCAGAGGCGTCATCTCCAGCGCGCCGAGCAGCAGCGATGGGTACGGCGACAGACTGTGCGTAAAACCGAGGCGCTGCAAGGTGTCTATCACGTTATCGATGCCCACCGCCAGACCCAGCCGCGCGGTGGAGACGTTATACGAACCGACCAGCGCGTCACGCAGGGTCACCTGGCCGTGATACTTGTCGTCGTAATTGCGCGGCGACCAGGTCTGCTTGTCGTCCAGCCGCACCGACAGCGGGCGGTCGTCCAGCATACTCGCGAGCGAATACTCGCGCGGGCGCGCCAGAGCGGTCACATATATCACCGGCTTGACCAGCGAGCCGATGGGCCGGCGCGCATCCAGTGCGCGGTTGTAACCCTGCGCGCGCGGATCGCGTCCGCCGACCACCGCCAGCACCTCGCCGGTCTCAGCGGCGGTGACGACAGCCGCCGCCTGCAGACTGCTGGCCGGCAGACCGCGTTGTGCTTCCAGTTCGGCGAGCTTCGAAGTCACCGCCTGTTCCGCGGCGATCTGCACCAGCGGGTCCATGGTGGTGAAAATCACCAGCCCTTTGGTGCGTAGCGCCTGCTCGGGATACTGATCCTTAAGCTGACGGCGCATCAGTTCCACGAACGCGGGGAATGGCGTGACTCCCGAAGGCGCCCTGGCCGTCACGTCCAGCGGACGGTTCTGTGCTTCGGTCGCGGCGGCCGCGCTCAGCACACCCGCATCGCGCACCTCGGCCAGTACAAGGTCGCGCCTATCCTTTGCGCGCTCCGGATTCTGGCGCGGCTGATAATACGACGGTCCCTTCACCAGCGCGACCAGCAGCGCGAGCTGGTCGGGACGCAACTCGCTCAGGCGGCGTTCGAAATAGAACTGACTGGCGAGTGCGAAGCCGTGGATCGCACGCGCGCCGTCCTGGCCCAGGTACACCTCGTTGATGTACGCCTCCAGAATCTCGTCCTTGCCGTAGTGCCACTCCAGCAAGCCGGCCATTATGGCTTCGTTGAGCTTGCGCACCAGGCTGCGCTCGCTGGTGAGAAACAGGTTCTTGACCAGCTGCTGAGTCAGGGTGCTGCCGCCCTGCACTACCCGGCCTGCCATGATATTGGCGAGCATCGCGCGCGCGATTGCGCCGAAGTCCAGCCCGTGATGGTCGTAAAAATCCCGATCCTCGACCGCAATCAGAGTTGTAGGCAAAAGCGGCGGCACATCTTCGAGACGCGCCACCAGACGATCTTCCAGATGCGTGGGATAGATGTTGGCGATCGGCACCGGCTCCAGGCGCACCAGATCGAGCGGCGTATTTTTCCCCGCGGCGAACACGCCGGCCACACTATTGCCGAGAAATTCCACGCGCAGTAAGCGGGTCGGCTCAATCGCATCCCAGAACGGAAAGCCACGCGAGTGCAAGGTTACCGTTTCGCCCTGCGCGCGATAGGCGCCGGTGGCGATGAGATCCACGGTGGACTGATAGTGCAGAAGCCGCAGTTCCTCAATCAGCGCGTCCGCGCTGAGCGCCTTGCCTTGGTAAATTTCCAGCGGCCGCGCGAACACCCGGGCCGGCAACTCCCAGCGCGCACCCTCGAAGCGCTCGCGCACCTGGTGATCGAGATACGCGGTGTAACCCATGACGACCACCGCGCCAATCAGGGCCATCACCCAGGCACCGGCAATGACACCGCGGCGCAGCGCCGAGAACCTGACTCCGCGACGCGCGCGTGCCGGTTTGCGTTTTGGCGTACGGCGGCCGGTGGGCCGGCGCGTGGATTTTGCGCGAGGGCGTTTAGCCATCCTTATGAATCGATACCGGTTTACAGGCGATCTATTGTAATTCAACCGGATGGGGAAACGACTTCATATTTTTAACAAGCGTGAGACGAGCAAGCGGCGCGCTTGGCCGCGTTCAACATTGCGCGCAATTGCCTATTGCAACAGGCAAGTGTGATTCCGATAATGCATACGCAGTGGCCGTGGAAGCGGTCCTGGCGCAGGCCGCGCGACGTCGAGTCCCTGTACGCGCGGCCTGGCATCCCCGATTGTCATCGGCCCGGGTTTTGTCATTTTGGTGTTACCGCGTTCGTGATCATCGTTGTTAAAGTCGGTCGAGTGCGCATCGTATCTGGTTACGGAGGCGCCATCGAAATTGGACCCGACTTTGCGTGAAAATCGTAAATCCCTGCCACTTAATCCAGCTGACGTCACCTAAGCGCTGCGTGCAGGCGCCGGTATCCCCCGTAATGAAGAAAAATTTGAGGATACGTCATGAAACAATCCGGTTACGGCTTTCCGCCGTCGCTGGGCCGCAGCGCGCTTGTCGTGTTGCTCGGTCTGGCTACGGTCGTCGGCGCGAACGCTTCGCCACGCGCGGATGGGCCTGCAAGGATGCGTATCGAACTGATTGACCAAGCCCGCAACATGATGGGCACGCCTTATGTGTGGGGCGGCGTCACACCCGATGGCTTCGATTGCAGCGGGCTGGTGCAGTACAGTTTTTACCAGATCGGCGTGGAGGTGCCACGCACCGCAGCCCTGCAGGTCGAGGCCAGTCAGCCGGTGTCGATCGATAGTCTGAGACCCGGCGACCTGTTGTTTTTCGATACCACTGACCGCTACAGTCACGTCGGTATCTATGTCGGCAACGGGCGCTTTATTCACGCGCCGCGCACTGGCCGCGACGTGAGCATATCGACCTTGCACAGCCCTTACTGGAACGATGCCCTGTCGCGCGCGGGGAGTTTTCTGAACTGACTGGCGCGTGTGCGCCTGGCGAATGGCTCTAACAGACGATCCGGTAGGCAACCACCGTTACTTCATTATTTCGGCTGTTACAGGTCCCTGGTCCTTCCCTTTCTTCAGCGCAGCAGGCTTATGGACGGCGCGTTTGCCGGTTTTCTCGCTGCGCACGAGGTATTGCGGATCGTCCGGGCTCGCCGCAACCTCGTGTCCTTCGATCTGCGTGCGCCGCGTGAGTTTCTTCTCGATCTTGCCGCGCGTCTTGCCTTGCGGCGTGTTCCACTCGACGTGATCGCCGATGCTAAAGGTACTCGTCATGCTGATCTCCAGTTGCGCGTGAGACGCCGCGGACATTTGAATTAGACCGCCGCAAATTACGCGCCGCGCTGAATTAGTGCCACGGCATGCGCCGCGAGCCCTTCGCCCCTGCCGATGTGCCCCATTTTTTCGTTGGTGGTCGCCTTGATGCTTATTTGGCCGATGTCGATGCCAAGGTCTTCGCTCAGCGCGACCCTCATCGCGGCAAGATGCGGCGCGATCTTGGGCGCCTGGGCGATGACGGTGCAATCGGCATTCTCCACGCGATAAGCGGCGTTCGTCAGCAACGTCGCCACGTGCCGCAACAGTTCGCGGCTGTCCGCGCCGCGCCAGTCTTCGCTGGCATCAGGAAAATGCTGACCGATGTCGCCCAGTGCGGCGGCGCCCAGCAGCGCGTCGCACAGCGCGTGGATCAGCACGTCACCGTCGGAGTGTGCGACGACGCCTTTCGAATACGGAATGCGCACGCCGCCGATAATCACCCGATCGCCCGGTCCGAAGGCGTGCACGTCGAAACCGTGGCCGATTCTGAAAGGCATGTTAGGCGCTCCGCGATTTCATCAGCGCGAACGCGAGCATTAGCTTTGGCCGCCGACAGGTAACGGATTGCGGTCCACGAACTGGCGCTGATGCCAATAGGGATAACAAGGCGTGGTCTCGCTCACCGCATCCAGCCTCGCGACCTGCTCCGCAGTCAGATTCCACCCGACCGCATCCAGATTCTGCCGCAGCTGGGTTTCGTCGCGCGCGCCGACAATCACGCTCGCCACGGTGGGCCGTTGCAGCAGCCAGTTGAGCGCGATCTGCGGCACTGTCTTGCTAGTTTCCTCGGCCAGCGCATCCAGAACATCCACAACGTTGTAAAGCAAGTCCTCGGCAACAGGCGGCCCTTTCTCGGCCGTCTTGTGCATCCGGCTGTTGTCGGGCAGCGGCTGACCACGACGAATCTTGCCGGTGAGGCGACCCCAGCCCAGCGGACTCCAGACTACAGTCGATACCTGCTGGTCCAGCGCGAGCGGCATGAGCTCCCATTCGTATTCGCGTCCCACCAGTGAATAATACGCCTGGTGTGCGACGTAGCGCGGCCAGCCGTGTTTCTCGGCGACCGCGAGAGATTTCATCAGATGCCAACCGGAGAAGTTCGAGCAGCCCACATAGCGGACCTTGCCGCTTTGCACGAGATCATCCAGGGTGCGCAGGGTTTCCTCGATTGGCGTCAGCGCGTCGAATCCGTGCATGGTGTAGATGTCGATGTAATCCGTTTTTAACCGGCGCAGACTCGCATCAACGGCGCGCATGAGATGATGCCGCGACGACCCGACGTCATTGGGCCCCTCACCCATTGCAAACGTCCCCTTGGTAGAAATGAGCACGTGCTCGCGACGTTTGGCGATGGCCTTACCGAGAATCTCCTCCGACAGGCCATCGGAATAAATATCCGCGCTGTCGAACAGGTTGACACCCGCATCCAGACACAAATCGACCAGACGGCGCGCCTCTTTCACGTCGCTGCTGCCCCAGGCCTTGAAAAATTCGTTGCTACCGCCAAACGTGGCGGCGCCGAAACTTAACGCGGGAACCTTCAACCCGGAACCACCGAGCAGTCTGTACTCCATAATCGTTGCTCCTTATTCCAGGCTCACAAATACTCTGGCGCGCTTGGCGATCGGCCTTCCCACATTGCGCACAATGTTTGCAGACTACACACTCGCGCCCACGATTTCAGCTTTCGAACATGCCCAGATTACGTCGCAGAGCACGTACACACCCCGAATCCAGCCCCGACATCACGCGGGGATTCGCCGGCATACTTTTATACAGTCACCGCGCGATCAATCTCGTCTGGACGACGAGCCGTTCGCTCAGCATCGCACTGGGGCTCTTGACTGTACTTGCCGGCGCCGCGCCCGCGGCGGTCGCCTATGTCGGCGCACTAATCGTCGATGCGGTCATCGCCGCCGCTCAGACTGCGCCCGCGGACCGCCCCGACGCAACCTGGCATGCACTGATGCTGGTCGGCGTCGAAGGCCTGATCGTGGCAGTGATCGCGGGCGCGCAACGCGGCATCTCGCTGTGTGAGTCGTTGCTGCGCGCGCAACTCGGTCAGCGCGTCAATGTGATGATCCTGAAGAAGGCGCTGACCCTGTCGCTGGAGCAGTTCGAGGATTCGGAGTTCTACGACAAGCTCACGCGCGCGCGCCGCGAAGCCTCCAGCCGGCCGCTGTCGCTGGTTATCCGCACCTTCGGAGTAGCCCAGAACGCAGTCTCGCTCGCAAGCTACGCCGCGCTACTGGTGCAGTTCTCGCCGTGGGCGGTACTCGTGCTGGTGCTAGCCGGATTGCCCGCGTTCATCGCCGAGGCCAAGTTTTCCGGCGACGCCTTCCGCCTGTTTCTGTGGCGTTCGCCCGAAACACGCATGCAGCTGTATCTGGAAACGCTGCTGGCGCGCGAGGATCACGCCAAGGAGGTGAAGCTGTTCGGACTGGGCCCGCTTCTGCTCGATCGATATCGGCGCATTTTCCATACGCTATACGGTGAAGACCGCGACCTCACTATTCGCCGCGACACCTGGGGATTTTTTTTAGGGCTGATTGCGACCGCGACCTTGTATGGCGCCTACGCCTGGATCGCGCTGGCGGCGATCGCCGGGCGCATCACCTTAGGCCAGT
>JACCYU010000251.1 GCA_013696315.1 Gammaproteobacteria bacterium
CACGTGCCACTAGTTCAGGGCTGCAACAAATTTACTAGAAAGCCGCCCGTCCGTCTGGGTGCCCAGTTCCGCAGGATGGCACCCGAACGACGGCAGTGCGGATGACTTCCTATGGGTTACCTAGAACCCACCATTCGTTGATTCCGACTAACTCGTTGTTTTTATGGTGCCGGCGAGAAGCATCAAACCTCCGACCTACTGGTTACGAAACGGTCGATCGCCAACATTAGATTGTTGGTGTCTTGTTACCCAAACTGTTACCCAACTGTTCATCCAGGTTATTGTCACGAGAAAAATTACTCTTAACTAATTGTTTTAGTTGGTGGGCCCGCCAGGACTCGAACCTGGGACCAAGGGATTATGAGTCCCCTGCTCTAACCAACTGAGCTACAGGCCCGGACAGCGATCTGTTACTACTTTCTCAACGCGCAAGCGCCATCGGGAGCCCGGCAGGCAGACAAGCTAACGAATTACTCCAGATCCAGAAAACTGCGCAACTGCTCGGAGCGACTTGGATGCCGCAGCTTTCTCAGCGCCTTGGCTTCGATCTGGCGAATGCGCTCTCGCGTTACGTCAAACTGCTTGCCCACCTCTTCCAGGGTATGGTCGGTATTCATGTCGATACCAAAGCGCATCCGCAATACTTTCGCCTCGCGCGGCGTCAACGATGACAACACCTCCCGCGTCGTTTCGCCCAGGCCTTCATTGGTGGCCGAATCCACCGGTGAGACAATGTTGGAATCTTCAATAAAATCACCCAGATGCGAGTCTTCGTCATCGCCGATGGGTGTTTCCATCGAAATGGGTTCCTTGGCGATTTTGAGGACCTTGCGCACCTTGTCTTCCGGCATTTCCATGCGCACCGCGAGTTCTTCCGGTGTCGCCTCGCGTCCCATTTCCTGCAACATCTGCCGTGAAATGCGATTGAGCTTGTTGATGGTTTCAATCATGTGCACCGGGATGCGGATTGTACGCGCCTGATCCGCGATCGAGCGCGTGATGGCCTGCCGTATCCACCAGGTCGCATATGTGGAAAACTTGTATCCACGCCGGTATTCGAACTTGTCCACCGCCTTCATCAGGCCGATATTGCCTTCCTGGATAAGGTCCAGAAACTGCAACCCGCGATTGGTGTATTTTTTCGCGATTGAAATCACCAGCCGCAGATTGGCCTCGACCATTTCTTTCTTCGCACGGCGCGCTTTTGCTTCCCCGATAGACATGCGCCGGTTGATGTCCTTGATCGCCACGATGGCGAGTCCGGCATGCTCTTGGTTACTGATCAGCTTCTTCTGCGCCCGCAGAATATCTTCTTCGTAAACCGCCAGCGCGGACGCATATTTGGCCTCGGAGTTGACCGTCTCTTTGAGCCACTTCAGGTTGGTTTCCTTACTGGGGAACGTGTCGATAAACTCACGACGCGGCATGTGAGCCTCGTTCACGCACAGGTGCATGATGCGCCGCTCATGAGTGCGGATGCGATCAATGGTGGAACGCAGGGTTCGGGTGAGCTGATCGATCAGCCGCGGAACCAGCTTGAGCTGCATAAAGTGTGTGGCGATCGCTTCACGCGCCTGTGCGTGTCGTTTGGCGTTTTTCTTAACCGCCGGACTATTGGCCTTGGCATGCAGCGTGCGCAACTGCTCAAACCGCTTGCGCGCTTCTTCGACATCCAGCCCGGTATCGATCTCGGTTGCCGAATCCGCGTCCGCATCGTCGTCTTCGGAACCTTCCGGTGCGATGGCCGCCACCTTGCTGGCCGCGTTCGGCTGCGCGTTCGTGTCGTCATCGGGGTCGACAAATCCGGCGATCACGTCACCAATACGTCTTACCCCGGCTTCCGCCAGATCGAATTCGGCAAGCAGCATATCGATAGCGGGCGGGAACTGCGCGAGCGCGAATAATACCTGGCCCAGGCCCTCCTCGATGCGCTTGGCTATCTGGATTTCGCCTTCCCGGGTCAGCAGACTCACGGTGCCCATTTCCCGCATGTACATGCGTACCGGGTCGGTGGTGCGGCCGAATTCACCATCGACAGTAGCCAGCGCGGCGGCAGCTTCCTCCGCCGCGTCGTCGTCGGTTTCCACGCCGCTGTCAGTCAGGATCAGGCTGTCCGTATCCGGCGCGTGCTCGTGAACAGCGATACCCATGTCGTTGATCATGCTGATGATATCTTCGATCTGCTCGGACTCGACGATGCCGTCAGGCAGATGATCGTTGACTTCGGCGTAGGTTAAAAAGCTTTGCTCTTTGCCCTTCGCGATCAAAGCTTTAAGCTTGGATTGCTGATCTTGATCCATGTCGTATACCTAACTGAGCCCCAAAAGCCGGCCGCCAGCGAGGCAAGCCAAACCGGCCATTATAGCAGAAAATAGCTGATTCTTTGTTTTATATGCCCGCCTGGATCCGCGCCCGCAGCATCTGTTCAAGTTTGCGCTGCTCTTGCTCATCCAGCCCCTCGTTGCGCTCTTTGGCGAGCAGCGAGTCTGTCTGGTGCCTCAACGCTCGGGCCTGCAGAGCGGCGACAGTGCCGAGGAATTCAGCCACAAGATCAAAGTTTTCGGCAGGCGCCCGCCATTCCATTAATTTTAGTAGATGAACGTGATGTTCGCTGGATCGATAACGTTCGAGCAGCGATGCTGACGTTAGATGGGGATTGGCTCGCAGGGTTTCAATGATATGCGTAAGTAGAGTGATACCCGGCAACTCAAGCGCTTCTAATTGCTCCGTTGAGGGTACCTGTTGAGCAAGTCTGGGCTCATTGAGCAACATGGCAATGGCCCGGCGCACCGGGCTTTGGGGCCCTGGTTGCGATATGTGCGCGCGTTGTTCCGCTGCGACCTGCCTGGCTGATGTTGCAGGCGCGGACACAGAGGTGCCGACACGTATCGACAGTTCCTTGTACATCAACCGCTTGAATACGCCGTCAGGTAATTCTTGCAGATAGCGTTGCGCACGTTGAGCCAGTCTCGCGCGGCCCGCGGTGGCATCGGTGTCAAGTCCCTCCGCGAACTGCATAAACATGTATTCGGCCAACGGGACCGCGCTCGCTACGCGCGCCAGAAAAGCATCCCTGCCCTCCCGCCGAATCAGGCTGTCAGGGTCTTCGCCGTCGACAAGAAACATAAAGCGCGCTTCGCAGCCATCGCTGAATACCGGCAATAGCTGTTGCGCCGCCCGCCAGGCGGCCTCGCGGCCCGCGCGATCGCCATCGAAGCAGAATACGAACTCTTGCGTCTGCCGCAATAGCAGCTTTATATGCTGCTGAGTCGTTGCGGTACCCAGCGTCGCAACCGCGTTGCGTACGCCGTGTTGCGCCAGCACCAGCACATCCATGTAGCCTTCGACGACGAGCACCCGCTCCGTCCTTCCCAGTGCCTTACGAAGCTCGAACAGACCATACAGCGACTCATACTTCCGAAACAGAGCCGTCTCGGGCGAATTGAGATACTTTGGAATGCCATCGTCGAGCACGCGACCGCCGAAGCCGATCACGCGCCCGCGCCGATCTCGGATCGGAAACATGACACGGTTGCGAAAGCGCGCCTGGCTTCGCCCTTCGTCGTGCTTGATTAATCCGGCGCGGATCAGTGAATCCTGTTTTGCCTGACCCAGGGCGTTAATGAGAATAGACGATTCCGGCGGCGCGTAACCAAGACCATAATCAAACGCTGTCTGACCGCTCAAACCCCTGTTTTTCAGATAGTCGATTGCGTTTTGGCTCTTGCGCAACGTCGCCTGATACACACGAGCTGCCTGTTCAAGGATCTCGTAGAGATCGTCGTGCTGAGCTGATTGGTCTGCCCCCGGTTCTTTCGGCACTTCAAGC
>JACCYU010000252.1 GCA_013696315.1 Gammaproteobacteria bacterium
CTCGCTGGCGCGCTTGGCGGTCTCATACGAATCGAACACGGCGATGATGAAATTCGTCGGATAGAAAATGCCGAACCGGGTGTCATGGCCCTTGAAAAGGCTACGCCCGATGAAAGTAGGTTCTTGCCCGTTCATGGTGATGCCTCCGGAAAACTATAGTTGCTCCGTTAATTTAATTTAGTTTGCCTCGGCCTTCCCTGGCTTGTCGCGCGGGTGCGAATCCGTACTTCGCTAATTCTCCGCACGCCCTAAGCGCTAACGATATCAACCCGCATGGTCGCCATCACAATTTATCTCGCTACGCGCGCTACGCGTCCGCCTAAACCAGGCGCTCGATCCCAAATTTCATATAGCGCCACATCTGTTTAGGATTGAGCGGTTACAGCACTCGCAGCACCCTTTGCGCTTCCGGGTCGGTAGGCGTGTAGCCCGCGAGGAATCCGGCGCCCTCTCGCTAGTTTTAGATCCTCCTCCCAGTAGCCCTCCCGGCTCCCGATCGCCCTGGAGAAATTCTGTTTGAAGCGGGCAAGCCAGTTCGCTTCGCTAATACCTTTCTCGATGTCTTCGATGACATATTTTCATGGCACGGCTTCTTCATCGCCATAACCCGCCGTGCGCAGGGTTTGTGCGGCGCGCTGCGCGATTTCATACGAGTCGAACACGGCGATGATATAATTCACGGGATAAAAAATACCGTACGAGACGTCGCTTCCCTTGAAAAAGGCGCGTCACTTGAAGGTGGGCTCCTGTTCGCTCATGGTAAATTCTCCACGTCTCGATGGTTATACGTTAAGCATCATCTGGTTCACGCTTTCTCGCCCTTTTTCGCGTCTTTCCCCTTACTCTCCTTGTCGTCCTTGTCAGACTTTCCCTTGTCTTTTTGCTCAGCTTTTTCCTTGTCGGACTTGTCCTTCTTCTCGCCCTTTTCCTTGTCGCTCTTTTCCTTATTGTCCTCGTCAGATTTCTTGTCTTTATCACTCTTCTCGGACTTCTCACCCTTTTTGTCTTTGTCTTTTTTGCCCGACTTGGACTTTGATTCGCCGCCCATCGACTCCGCTTTTTCGACGGCTTCTTCGATGCCGCCGACCATGTAGAACGCCTGCTCGGGCAGCGAGTCGTGCTCCCCTTCGACGATGGCCTTGAAGCCGGCGATGCTGTCCTTCAGCGACACGTATTTGCCGGGCGAGCCGGTGAAGCCTTCGGCCACGAAAAATGGCTGCGATAGAAAACGCTGAATCTTGCGCGCGCGGGTCACGGCCAGCTTATCCTCTTCGGAAAGTTCGTCCATACCGAGGATCGCGATGATGTCGCGCAGTTCCTTATAGCGCTGCAAGGTGTTCTGCACCCCACGCGCGGTGTCGTAATGCTCCTGCCCGACTACTTGAGGATCGAGTTGGCGGCTGGTGGAATCGAGCGCGTCCACCGCCGGGTAAATACCCAGCTCGGCGATCTGCCGCGACAACACCACGGTCGCGTCCAGATGCGCGAACGTGGTCGCGGGCGATGGATCGGTGAGGTCGTCGGCCGGCACGTAAACCGCCTGCACGGATGTGATCGAGCCCTTTTTCGTCGAGGTGATGCGCTCCTGCAAGAGCCCCATCTCGGAGGCCAGGGTCGGCTGATAACCCACCGCGGAAGGCATGCGGCCGAGCAACGCCGAGACTTCCGTGCCGGCCAGGGTGTAACGATAGATGTTATCGATAAACAACAGCACGTCGCGGCCGTCGTCGCGAAAGTACTCCGCCATCGTGAGACCCGTCAGAGCCACGCGCAGGCGGTTGCCGGGGGGTTCGTTCATCTGGCCGAACACCAGCGCGACCTTGTCGAGGACGTTGGAATCCTTCATTTCATGGTAGAAATCATTGCCCTCGCGCGTGCGCTCGCCGACACCTGCGAACACCGAGTACCCGCTGTGCTCGGCCGCAATGTTGCGGATCAACTCCAGCATGTTGACGGTTTTGCCCACGCCGGCGCCGCCGAACAGCCCGATTTTGCCGCCCTTGGCGAACGGGCACAGCAGATCGATAACTTTGATGCCGGTCTCCAGCAGCTCCTGGCTGCCAGCCTGTTCCTCGAAGGTCGGCGCGGGACGGTGAATCGGCCATGTTTCCTCGGCGCCGATGTCGCCTCCTTCGTCGATGGGACGGCCCAGCACATCCATGATCCGGCCCAGAGTCTTCTCGCCAACGGGCACCGTGATCGGCTCATTGGTGTCGCTGACCTTCAGGCCGCGCTTCAGACCGTCGGTGCCACCCATCGCGATCGTGCGCACCACGCCGTCGCCCAGTTGTTGCTGCACTTCCAGGGTAAGCCCCGTCTCCTCGACGATCAGTGCGTCGTAGATATTGGGCACCTTGTCGCGCTCGAATTCCACGTCCACCACCGCGCCGATGATCTGGACAATATTGCCGGTGGACTGCTTGGCGGACTTTTTGGATTCGTTGCCCGATTCTTTCTTGGAATCCTGTGCGGGGTCTTTCCTGGATTCCTTATCGGCATCCTTCTTCGAATCCTGCTGGTTGTTAGCCATAATTCTAAACCTCAAAGTTAAGAATGTTTGCTCACCTGTTTATACCGCCGCCGCGCCGGCCACGATTTCCGACAGCTCCCGCGTGATCGCGGCCTGGCGCGCCTTGTTGTAGGCAAGCTGCAAATCGTCGATCAACTCCGCCGCGTTGTCCGAGGCGCTCTTCATCGCCACCATGCGCGCCGCCATCTCGCAGGCGACGTTTTCCACCACGGCCTGGTACACCACCGACTCGATATATCGGGTCAGCATGCCGTCCAGCACCTCTTTCGCGTCGGGTTCGTAAATGTAGTCCCAGTAGTGCTTGAGCTCCTCGTCCTCGGCCGGCTCCAGCGGCACCAGCTGTACGATGCGCGGCTTCTGCGTCATGGTGTTGACGAACTCGTTGCTGATCAGAAATATCCGGTCGAGTTTTTCTTCGTAATAGGCATCCAGCATGACCTTGATGGTGCCGATCAGGTCAGCCAGGCGCGGCCGGTCGCCAAGCCCCTTGGTCGATGCCTCCACGTTTGCGCCCAGACGTTTGAAAAACGCTTCGGCCTTGCCACCGATCAGACACAGATCGATCTCCGCGCCCTTGTCGCGCCAGTCACGCATGGCGGGAATGGTGGCCCGGAACAGATTGACGTTGAGACCGCCGGCCAGACCGCGATCACTGGAGACGATGATGAAGCCAACCCGTTTGGGCTCGCGCTCGACGAAGAACGGGTGCTGATATTCCAGGTGCGCGTTGGCCAGATGCCCGATCACGCTCAGCATCTTGCGCGCATAAGGCCGCGTCGCCTCCATGTGCTGCTGCGCCTTGCGCATCTTGCTGGCGGCGACCATCTCCATGGCCTTGGTGATCTTTTGAGTGTTTTGTACACTCTTGATCTTGGTGCGAATTTCGCGCTCGCCTGACATTAAGCTGACACCTTATTCATCGTTCGGAAACATTGCGTTAGCACGAACCACGGTGACCGTGTGATTACCACGTGTGGTTTTCCTTGAAATCATCCAGCGCCTCGCGCATACCCTTTACGATGTCGTCGCTGTAGTCGCCCGACTCCTCGATCTTGTCCATCAGGTCTTTCTGCTCGGAACCCAGATAGCCGCGCAGTTCCGTTTCGAACGCTACCACCTTGTTGACCGGCACGTCGTCCAGATAACCTTCGTTGCCGGCGAAGAGCGACACGGCCATTTCCGCCACGCTTAGCGGTGCGTACTGCTTCTGCTTCATCAGCTCGGTGATCCGCTTGCCGCGCTCCAGCTGCTTGCGCGTCTGCTCGTCCAGGTCGGATGCGAACTGCGAGTAGGCCGCCAGCTCGCGATACTGCGCCAGCGCCAGACGGATGCCGCCACCGACCTTCTTGATGATCTTGGTCTGCGCGGCTCCGCCCACGCGCGATACGGACAGACCGGCATCGATGGCCGGCCGGATACCGGAGTTGAACAGGTCTGTATCGAGAAAGATCTGGCCGTCGGTGATGGAAATTACGTTGGTCGGCACGAACGCAGACACGTCGCCCGCCTGCGTTTCAATGATCGGCAGCGCAGTCAGCGACCCCGTCTTGTCCTTGACCTCGCCGTCTGTAAAACGCTCGACATACTCCGCGTTGACCCGCGATGCGCGCTCCAGCAGACGCGAGTGCAGATAAAACACGTCGCCAGGATACGCTTCGCGGCCTGGTGGACGGCGCAGCAGCAGGCTCACCTCACGATATGCCCAGGCCTGCTTGGTCAGGTCGTCGTAGACGATCAGCGCGTCGCGCCCGCGATCGCGGAAATATTCGCCCATCGCGCAGCCGGCGTAAGGCGCGATATATTGCATGGCTGCGGAGTCCGACGCGCCGGCGGCGACGATGATGGTGTGCGACATCGCATCGTGTTCTTCCAGCTTGGTCACCACGTTCGCGATGGCGGAAACCTTCTGCCCGATCGCCACGTAAATGCAGATGCAGTCCTTGCCCTTCTGATTGATGATGGTATCG
>JACCYU010000253.1 GCA_013696315.1 Gammaproteobacteria bacterium
GCACAGGTGTAACCGGCCTGATCCAGCCATTTCATGACTGCGCCGCCGTGCACCTTGCCGCCAAAATTGACGTGTGCGGGTTCGGCGAGAAAACGCAAGGTGATGGCGCGCTGACGCTCGGGTTGATCCTGTTGCATGCTCACACTCCAGACGGGTGGCGGGGCGGACGCGTCATGGACGTTCCACTGTGGTAATCCAGCTGACCAGTCGCAATACTATCGCGCCGGCTCATGCGGCGGAACCGCTCGCGCGTTCCATTTCACATCACGAATTGCGCTTCGCCATCGCGAAACGACCAGTCGATGTCATGGTTCTCGACGATGGTGATCAGCACATTGGCTGGATCGATGCCGGGATCGCGCGCGAGGTTTTCCGTGACTTTTCTGTAAAACGCCTGCTTGGCCCCTGGCGCGCGACCGCTGCGCATGATCAGGTGCATCATCACGCGATCCGTCGTGCGCGACTGATATTCGAGACAGTGCGGCTCGTGCTCGTGGATGATCTGGTAGCGGTCGTCGTCCGGAAACCCCATGGTTTCGATCACTGCCGAATTCACGCCATCAGCGATCGCCTTCACGTAAGCGGGCGATTTGCCTTTCAGAATCGAGATATTGACCAGGGGCATGGATTGTCCTTATTTCTGTTGGGTTGATTTAGCACGATTACTTGCCACGGCAACAACCGCGTCCGGATAGCAATACGGATCTTAAACCAGCCTGCGAACGAGCGGAAAATAAAGTCGGTAGGGCAGGCAGCGCAGGCATTTCATCATGTACGTGAAACGCCGTGGAAAAGTGATCTCGAAATTGCTGCCGTCAAGCTCGCGCATGATGCGCATCGCTGCGTCCTGTGGTTCGATCAGGGCGGGCATTTTGAACTCGTTCTTGTCCGTCAGCGGCGTCTTGACGAAACCCGCGTTAATCACCCGCACACGCACGCCTCCGGGCGAAAGTTCCGCGCGCATGGTCTCGGCCAGGTTGATTAATGCCGCCTTGGTGACGCCATAGGGTGCGCCGTTCGGCAGGCCACGATAGCCCGCGACGCTGGCGTTGATTATGATCTGGCCGCGCCCTCGCGCGATCATGTCCGACAGCACCGCCGCCACGCCGTGCGCCACACCCATGATGTTGACTTCCACGTGCGTACGAAATCGCTTGAGATCGAATTCGGTAACGGGCGCCGGTTCATAGGCGCCGGCATTGAATACGCACAGGTCCAGCGGCCCGTACGCCTCCCTAATCGCGTGGTATATGGCGCGCATCGCGGCTTCATCCGTTACATCCACCGCGTAACCCCGCACAGCGCCCTCCGGGCTTGCGGCGGCAAGCTCTCGTAACTGCTGTTCGCGCCGCGCGCTGGCCGCGACCCGCCAGCCGGCTTGCGCCAATTTAAGGCACAAATGCCAGCCGATGCCGGAACTCGCGCCCGTCACCCAGGCGACGCGCGAGCTTGTCTGCGTTGACTCCATCACTGTTCTGACCTCAAAGCGGGGCCGCGAGAAACGGTCTGCCGCGGGCGATCGCACGGCATTTAATTCGCTGAAATCCACGACCCAACTTATACAAAAAGACGGCAAAAGATAGTAGGGTATCACCCCTTGTCTAGCTAGTGTCGAAGATGCAGTATATGGGCCAGAAACGCATCGCGGTGATTGGCGGCGGAATCGCGGGGCTTGCGGCGGCCTGGTTGCTGGCTGTTCGCCACAAGGTCACGCTGTTTGAAAAAAATGACTACCTCGGCGGCCACGCACGCACCATCGAGCTCGATACCGCCGACGGCCGCAAGGCGAATTGATACCGGGTTCGTGGTCTACAACGTCCGCAATTATCCGCATCTGGTCAATTTATTGGCCGCCCTGAACGTCAGCAGCCAGCCCACGGAAATGTCATTCTCGGCCTCGATTGACGGCGGCGCCATCGAATACGCCGGCAACGGCATCGCTACCCTGTTCGCCCAGCGTCGCAACCTGGCGCGCCCGAAGTTTCTGCGGATGCTAACTGATATCGTGCGATTCAACCGCGCGGCGAAACGCGAACTTTGCGGGCCACAAACCAGGAATTTAGGCGAGTTTCTGGGTCATTGCCGCTTCGGAGGCGCGTTCCGTGATCACTATCTGCTGCCCATGACCGCGGCCATCTGGTCATGTCCGTGCGACGCAATGCTGGCGTTTCCAGCGTCCCACCTGTTCCGCTTTCTGGACAACCATGGCTTGCTGGACCTGAGCGGCCGGCCGCAATGGATGACCGTGGCCGGAGGCAGTTACCAATACATCAAACGCATGTTGCCGCGACTTGAGCATGTTCAAGTCGCGCAGCCCGTGCGGGCTATCGTACGCAAACCAGATTACGTCGAGGTACACGTCGCGGCGGGCGCGCCACAACGGTTCGATGACATCGTGCTCGCCTGCCACGCCGACGAGTCGCTGGGGCTGCTCGACCAGCCCACGCATAAGGAACAGGCGCTGCTGTCCTCGTTTCGTTACCAGGCGAACCGCGCCGTACTGCATTCGGATGCGGCGTTGATGCCGCGCCGCCGCAAGGTGTGGTCGGCCTGGAACTACATATCGGACCTTCGTGCAACGGACCTGGGGGGCACGGACCAGCGCGGCGATAGCGGCGGCAACGTGTCCGTCACATATTGGATGAATTGCCTGCAGCGACTCGGGGGGCACGAACAGTTTTTCGTGACTCTGAATCCGTTGCGTGAACCGGCGCGTATACATAGCGAAATTACTTTTCGCCACCCGCTCTTCGATAGCGCCGCCGTGAACGCGCAGCGCGATCTGCGTTTTCATCAGGGAAACCCGCGTACGTGGTTTTGTGGAAGTTATTTCGGTTACGGATTTCATGAAGACGCGTTACGCGCGGCGGTTTGTGTCGCGACCGCCCTGCACGCGCCACCGCCCTGGCAGTCTCCATCCAGGCCAGTAGCACTGAATCGATGTTGAATGACATTCACAGCCGCGTGTATCGCTGCAAGATCATGCACCGGCGGGTGTCTTCGCCTAAATACCGCTTTACGTATCGCGTCTTCAGCGTATTGCTGGATATCGATGAACTCCCGCGGCTGCGTCACCGTTTGCGCTGGTTCTCGCACAACCGCTTTAACCTGCTGAGCGCGCATGACCGCGACCACGGCCCGCGCGATGGGACGCCGCTGCGTCCGTGGATTGAACAACAGCTTTCACGATTCGGCATCGATCTCGCCGGCGGCAAGGTGATGCTGCTGTGCATGCCGAGGATTCTGGCTACGTCTTCAACCCGTTGAGCATCTGGTATTGCTGGCACGCGGACAGTTCCTTGCGCGCGATCGTATGCGAGGTGAAAAACACTTTCGGCGAACAGCATTGCTATCTGTTGCACGATCACGGGCGTCCCATGTCCTGGCCGGTGCGCGCGCGCCGCGCCAAGCAGTTCCACGTGTCACCGCTGATCTCGATGCAAGGTCATTACCAGTTTTATTTCGCCGCGCCGGGCGCGCGGCTGAACATCGTAATCAGGGAAACGGAGCACCATCGTCCGTTGCTGACGGCCACCCAGCGCGGCCGCGGTGCGCCCTTGTCCGATCGCACGTTACTGGGCTGCGTCGCGCGCATGCCGCTGATGGCGATCAAGGTTATCACCATGATTCACTGGCAGGCGTTCAAAATCTGGTTGCGCGGCGCGCGATTTCACCGAAAACGCCAACCACCCAGCGTCGCCATAAGCGCCGAGGATAAATAAGCGCCCACAGGAAAAACTAGAATGAGCCTTGAGCGAATCGCAACGTATACAGCGCCTAAACCGCTGACGTCTCTGGCTGAACGCTACATTTCGCAAACGTTGCGCGGCAACGTCGCGGCCGGTCAATTGACCGTCAACACGCCCCGCCAGGAACAACAGGTGTTTAAGGGCGCGCTGCCCGGGCCTACGGCGAATATGCTGATCGACCGGCCATTGCGTCTGTCGCTGCGCGTACTGGCGCGCGGCGACATCGGTTTCGCGGAGAGTTTTGTGGCCGGCGACTGGCGCAGTCCCGACCTCGCCGCGCTGCTGGAGTTGCTGCTGATCAACGACGAAAACTTAAGTGACCGCATTCAGGGCAGCGCACTGGCGCGCCTTGCTAAACGCATCGCGCACCGGCTGCACGCCAACACGCGCACGGGCAGCCGGCGCAATATCACGAGCCACTACGATCTCGGCAATGAGTTTTACCGTCTGTGGCTGGATGCCGGCATGAGCTATTCGTGCGCGCTTTTCGTGCGCGCCCAGGAATCGCTTGAAGCCGCGCAGGCGCGCAAGTACGAGCGCATGCTCGATCTGCTGCGGCCGCGCGCAGGGCAGCACGTGCTCGAAATCGGTTGTGGCTGGGGCCGCTTCGCGCTCGCGGCCGCGCGCCGCGGTTTGCGCGTGACCGGCATTACCTTGTCGGCCGCGCAGTTAGAGCTGGCCCAAAAACGGGTCGCCGAGGCCGGACTCGAGCATCTCATTGAGCTACGTTTGCAGGACTATCGCGAAATTAGCGGGCAATACGATCACGTGGTTTCTATCGAGATGCTCGAAGCCGTGGGCGAGGCCTACTGGCCCGTTTACTTCGACACACTGGCGCGCTGCCTCAAACCCGGCGGCCGCGTGGCGCTGCAATGCATCACCATAGGCGATGCGTATTATCCAGCTTACCGCGGCTCTCCGGACTTCATCCAGTTGTATGTCTCCCGGGCGGCATGCTGCCGTCGCCGCCCGTACTCACGGCGCAGGCTGCGCGCGCGGGCCTCATAGTGCGCGAGCAGGCATTTATCGGTTCGCATTACGTTACTACCCTGGAGCACTGGCGCCGTAGCGTGGTTGAAAACGCGGCGTGCATCCGCGCGCTAGGTTACGACGAGCCGTTTCTGCGTCTGTGGCTTTACTATCTGGCGTATTGCACCGCCGGCTTCAATACCGGCCGCATCGACGTGATGCACCTGGCGCTGGAGCAGGCGCGCTAGCCGATGCGTAATTCTTATCTGGCATATGGGTTGCCCGGTTTGCCGCTGGCAGCACTTGGCCTGCCGCTGTACGTGTACCTGCCCACGTTTTACGCGGAGACGCTGGGTCTGGGCGCCGCCGCGGTAGGCGTGAGCCTGTTCGCCGCGCGATTGCTGGACGTATTCACCGACCCGGTTGCCGGCTGGGCCAGCGACCGGTTTCGTTTGCCGTTCGGCAACCGCAAGGGTCTGATATTGCTCGGCGCGCCGCTGCTGTTGATCGGTGTCGAGCAGCTTTTTCGACCCGAAACACCGGTGGGGCCGGTTTATCTATTTATCTGGATGTCGCTGGCCTACCTCGGCTGGACCTTGATCGCGGTGCCCTATCAGGCCTGGGGCGCGGAGCTGAGTACGGATTATCACCGGCGTTCGAAAATCACCGCGAGCCGCGAAGGCTGCGTGCTGCTCGGCACCGTGCTCGCCGTCGCGCTGCCGGCTGCGATTACCGGCGCCGACAACCAGCAGGCGTCGCTGGACCTGATGGCCACGTTGCTGTGGTTCGCGATTCCAATATCCCTGTTGGCCGCACTCGTTGTGGTGCCCGAACCCGAGCGTCTCCGTCCGCCGGTCGCCTGGCGCGCGGGCTTAAGGCTCATCGCGCGCAACCGTCCGCTCAAGCTCTTGATGGCCGCCTATCTCGTGAACGGCATCGCCAACGGGCTGCCGGCCACGCTGTTTCTCCTGTTCGTCGCGCACGTGCTGGAGGCGCGCGCTGCGAGCGGCGCATTGCTGGGCATTTACTTCGTGGCCGGGATTGCGGCGTTGCCTCTGTGGATCTGGCTCGCGCGGCGCTTAAGCAAACACAGGGCGTGGTCGCTGTCGATGCTGCTGGTCTGTGCGGTGTTTATGTGGGTGCCGTTCCTTGGCGCAGGCGATGTCATCGCTTTCGGCGTGATCTGCCTCTTGTCGGGCTTAAGTCTGGGCGCCGATCTGGCCTTGCCGGCGTCCATTCAGGCCGATGTAGTGGATGTCGATACCGCCGAGGGCGGCGGCGGGCGCGCCGGTTTGTTCTTTGCGCTATGGAATATGGCTACCAAGCTGGCGCTGGCACTGGCGGTGGGCATCGCCTTCCCGCTGCTGGATTTGGCCGGCTTTACGCCCGGCGGCGACAACCCGCCGGCGACGCTGTGGATGCTCACGCTGCTGTACGGCGGGCTGCCGGTGCTGTTCAAACTGACCGCAGTGCTGATGGTCTGGCGCTTTCCGCTCGACGAGGCACGGCAAACACTGCTGCGGCAATCCACCGTTAGCGATCATTGAAACCGGAGTGTAATCTCATGCGCCTGAAAACGGTCTTAGCCATGCTTTGCTTTGCGCTTGCCAGCGTCCTGGTTGCCGAGCGCGCCTCGGCTTATGCGCCGACCATGGAGCGGAATGGCGCCACGATGGAGCTCAAGGGCAGCGGCGAGGCGCATTACATGGGTTTTGTCGAGGTCTACGAGGCTGCACTTTACGGCAAGCGTGGCGTTGCCGCCGAACAGCTGCTGAGGCGCGATGTCCCCATGTGTCTGCGTCTGGACTATCAGCGCGCGATAGGCCGCGAGGATATCGTCAAGGCCGCGGATACGGTGCTCAAACGCCAGAACGATGCCTCATCGCTTACACCGTTACACGCGCGTATCGACAGACTGCACGCGGCTTATCGGGACGTCGAGGCGGACGACTATTATGTTCTGTGCTACAGCCCGGGCGCGGGCAGCGAACTATCGCTCAACGGTGAGACGTTGATAAAAATTGAAGGCCGCGATTTCGCCGTCCGCTACTTCGCGCTGTGGCTTGGCGAAGAGCCGCTGTCGGAGTCGCTCAAGCAAGCATTGCTGGCAACCGAATAGACAATCCTGGCAAGATTAGCGCAGCCACTGCCCGATAAAAAAGCTGAGCACCGCCACGGACGCGCACAACACGGTGCCCCAGAGGATGTCCACCACCGCGAATTTCAGCGGCCACGCTTCGATGGTTGCGAGATTCGTCAGATCGTAGGTCGAGTAGGTAAAAAAACCGAATAATCCTCCCCACAACGCGGCCTTGCCAAACGACTGAACGGCCAGCGCGGGCACCACCGCGAAGATGAGAATCCCGACAATGGAAATCAGGTAAAAAATAATCGCGGCCGGCCAGTTGACGGCGGGGCCGATAATCGAACCCAGACTGTTCTGGTAAAAATTCCGCGCGATTACGCCCAGCCACAGCATGTCGATGAGGAAAAACACCGGCACGGTCAGCAGGTAAAGCTTGATGAAAAAGGAAGTCGTCATGCGCTGCAAACTCTTCGGATTTGCTGGAAATCGACACGGCTTGCTGCATCGATGACTGCCTCAATGTGGCGCACGCATTCTCGCACATCGCTTGGTTTCGCGCGTGTGGATGCCCGCCGTCAGCGGGAGACGGCGGATTATCCGGGCTTGAATAACGGTTCGCGCAAAACGGTCCGCGCGGCGTTTTCGACGCCTACGTGCGCCAAGGGTGTCCGGGCATGTCGCAAACTCCCAGTTTGTCGACGCCGGCTTTCGCCACGATATGGTCGTTTTCCACCGAGCTGCCGCTCACGCCGATGCCGCCCACCAGAATGCTGTCCTTGTCGACGATGGGCAGCCCGCCGGGAAAGGTAATCAGCCCGTCGTTAGAATGGCTGCGAGAGCTCGCCGATCTGGCCGGTCGGCATCGCAAAAAACAGGGCCGTCTTCGCCTTCTTGATCGCCACGTCGATGCTGCCCACCCAGGCGTCATCCATGCGCGCGAACGCCTTTAGGTTACCGCCCGAGTCGACCACCGCGATACACATCTTCGTATCGATCTCTTCGGCCTTCTTGCGAGCGCCTTCGATTGCTTTTCTTGCTTCGTCGAAACCTACGTGCATTTTTCTTCTCCCGTTGTAAAGATTACACAGACACTGGCGAAGTTGATGCAATACGTGCATCGCACGCCGCGGATAAAACAACCGTCATAATCGCTCGCGCGCGAGGTATGCGCAAGCGGCAACGGAGACTTGGACCTAGAGACCCAGTGGCGGATTCACGGTGCGCAGACTCGCCGGAAGTTTCGAGTCGCCGGTGAGATAGACATCGATGCAACGGGCTACGTCACGGCCTTCACCGATCGCCCAAACGACAATCGACTGGCCGCGGCTGGCGTCGCCGGCGGCGAACACGCCGGGCAGACTGGTCATCATGCGTTCGTCGACCTTGAACGTGCCGCGTTCGGTCATTTCGATACCGCTGGACCTAAACGGCTCGGCTTCGGCGCCCTGAAATCCAATCGCGATCAGCACCAGGTCGGCCGGTATGCGCACGTCTGGGTCCAGCACCTTCTTGCCGACCCGCTTGCGACCCTCGTACTGCCACTCCACTCTCTCCACGCGCAGTTCATTGACGTGGCCGTCGCCGTCCGTGTCCGCGAATCCGGCCGTATCGATGTTGTATTCCTCGACGCCGCCTTCCTGCTGTGCATAGGTTTTGGTGTAGGTACGCGGCAGTTCCGGCCAGGGATTGTCCGCGGGCCGTTCGTCGGGCGCCTTGAAGTTGATGCTGATCTGTACGACTCGTCTGGCGCCCTGCCGATGTGCGGTCGCCACACAATCCGCACCGGTGTCGCCACCGCCCAGCACGATGACGTTTTTGCCCTTCGCGTCGATACGGTAGGTCACCTGGCGGCGCGCCTGGCGGCGATTCTCCTGGATCAGATAGTCCATCGCGAAATGAACGCCGCCCAGCTCACGACCGGGAATCGTCACGTCGCGATGCAGTTGCGCACCTATCGCCAGCGCGACCGCATCGAACTCACCTTGTAATTTCTTTAAGGATAAATTTACACCGACATCGACGCCGGTTTCGAAGCGCACGCCCTCTGCCCGCAACTGCGCCTCGCGCCGCGCGACCTGATATTTGCCGAACTTGAAGTCGGGAATACCATATGTCATCAGGCCGCCGATCGCGTCATCGCGTTCGAACACCGTTACCCGATGACCCGCGCGATTCAGCTGTTGCGCGGCCGCCAGGCCGGCAGGCCCGCTGCCCACGATCGCGACCTTGAAGCCGCTGCGTATTTTAGGGGTCTCGGGCACGATCCAGCCCTGCGCCCAGCCCTGATCGACAATGGCGCGTTCGATGTCCTTGATCGTCACCGGATCGTTGTTATAGGCGAGCACGCAGGCCGGCTCGCACGGCGCCGGACAGGTGTAGCCGGTAAATTCCGGAAAATTGTTGGTGGCGTGCAGCCGCTCCAGCGCCTCGCGCCACAGACCGCGATAAACCAGATCGTTCCACTCCGGGATAATGTTGCCGATGGGACAACCCGCCATGCACGTCGGCGTACCGCAGTCCATGCAGCGCTGTCCCTGTTGTTGCAGATGCTGCGCGTCCCAGGCGGGCGCGTAGATCTCGTCGTAATCGTGCACGCGCTCCCGCGACTCGCGATAACCGATCGGCTCGCGCGGGTATTTTAGAAACCCGTCGGGATGATTTTCACTCATATCTGCGCGTATCTGGCGGTGATTCAGGCCACCCTTGACTGCACGGCCGGTTGCGGCGCGTGCATGCGGATGTCCTTGCCCTGCTCCAGATTGCGCGAGACGACTTCGGCGTAGGCATCAGGCATGACCTTCACGAACCGGCCGATGCTCGCCGTCCAGTCGTCGAGAATTTTTTTGGCCTTGACGCTGCCCGTGTAGCTGACATGATTTTCGAGCAGGCGGCGCACCAGTTGCCGGTCGCGCTCGTCGTCCAGATCTTCCGCCCGCACTCTTTCCTGATTGAGCCTGGCCCTGAAATCCTGGGTTTCGTCGAATATGTAAACCTCGCCGCCACTCATGCCGGCGCCGAAATTCTTGCCGATCGCGCCCAGTATGACCACAGCGCCACCGGTCATGTATTCGCAACCGTGATCGCCCACGCCCTCGACTATGGCCATCGCGCCGGAGTTGCGCACCGCGAAGCGCTCTCCCGCCTGCCCATTGAAATAGGCCTCGCCGCCGGTCGCGCCGTACAGCGCAACGTTACCAATGATGATGTTTTCCGCGGCGGCATAAGTTGCATCGGGCGGCGTACGGACGCTGAGTTTGCCCCCGGATAGGCCCTTGCCCACGTAGTCATTCGCATCGCCCGCCAGATGCAGGGTAATGCCGCCGCACAGAAAAGCGCCGAAGCTCTGGCCAGCGGAGCCGCTGAAATGCACCGTGATGGTGTCCGCCGGCAATGCGCGTGCGCCATGGCGCATGGTGACAGCCGAGCTCAACAGCGTGCCGGCGGTGCGGTCGCGATTGTTGATTTTCGCCTCGATAACGACTGACTCGCCGCGCTCGATCGCGTTGCTCGCCTGCTCGATCAGGTCATGATCCAGCTTGCCGGCCAGGCCGTGATTCTGCTCGCGCGTCTTGCGCGGATCGTCATCCGAGTCCGGTCGATACAGCAACTGCCCCAGATCGAGATCGATCTGCCTGGGATGCGTGACGCGTTTCTGCACCAGTTTATCCACACGCCCGATCATCTCGTCCAGCTTTCGAAACCCCAGGGCGGCGATCAGTTCGCGTACTTCCTCGGCCACGCAACGCAGGTAGGTGATGACGTGTTCCGGCTCGCCCGCGAACAGCTTGCGCAGTTCCGGGTCTTGCGTCGCCACGCCCACCGAGCAGGTATTGCAATGACACTTGCGCAGCATGATGCAACCCAGGGCCACCAGCGGCGCGGTGCCGAAACCATACTCTTCCGCGCCCAGCAACGACGCCACAACGACGTCGCGGCCGGTTTTGAAGCCACCGTCGGCGCGCACTCGAATGCGCGAGCGCAGATTTGCGCCGAGCAGCGCCTGTTGCGTTTCGGCCAGTCCAAGCTCCCAGGGCGCGCCGGTGGACTTGATCGAGGTCTTGACCGAGGCGCCGGTGCCGCCCGAGTCGCCACTGATTAACACCGCGTCGGCGTGCGCCTTGGCCACACCCGCGGCGATAGTGCCCACACCAGCCTTCGACACGAGCTTGACGTGGATTTCGGCCCTCGGGTTGGCGCATTTCAGGTCGTGAATGAGCTGTTTCAGGTCTTCGATCGAGTAAATATCGTGATGGGGCGGCGGGGAGATCAGGCCCACGCCGGGCACCGTGAAACGCACTTCGGCGATGCTTTTCCCGACTTTGCCGCCCGGCAGTTCGCCGCCCTCGCCGGGCTTGGAACCCTGCGCCATCTTGATCTCTATCTGTTTCGCCTGCGCCAGATAATGCGCGGTGACACCGAAACGCCCGGACGCGACCTGCTTCATCGAACATTCGCGCTCGGTGCCGAACCGATCCACCTGTTCGCCGCCCTCGCCGGTGCCGGATTTGCCGCCGACGCGGTTCATGGCCACAGCCAGCGCCTCGTGGGCTTCCTGGCTCAGTGCGCCGAACGACATCGAGCCGGTGGAAAATCGCTTCAAGATCATCTCAACCGGCTCGACCTCATCCAGGGAAACAGCCTTAGCCTTGTCGATCCTGAAATCCAGCAGGCCGGAGAGCGTCTGCAGGCGCGTCTCCTGCTCGTTGATGTATTGCGCGAACGCGCGATAACTACTCCGGTCGCCGGTGCGCGCCGCGTGCTGCAGCTTGCCGATGGTGAACGGGTTCCATTGATGGCGTTCGCCGTCACGTCGCCAGTAAAGATCGCCGCCCGGCTCAAGCGCCAGCCCGCCGCTGAGGTGCGCGCCGTACGCAACCGCGTGCGCGGCGCGCAGCTGGCGCTCGATGTGCGCCAGTCCCACGCCGTAAATGCGCGCGGTGGTGCCGGCAAAAAATTCCTCCACGAAATCCTGGTCCAGCCCCACGGCCTCGAAAACCTGTCCACCGCGGTAGCTCTGTAAAGTGGAGATACCCATTTTGGACATGACTTTCAGAATGCCGCCCTCGATGGCCGCGCAATATTGTCCGAGATGATGCTCGACCGGCTGCTCCGAGCGTAGCCAGCCCGCCTCGATTCGCTGCCGGATAGTGCGATACGCGAGCCAGGGACACACGGCGTCGGCGCCGTAGCCAATCAGCGTACAGAAGTGATGCACGAGGCTCGGCTCGCCGGAGTCCATCACCAGCCCGGCGCGCGTACGCAAGCCTACACGGATCAGATGATGATGCAGGGCGCCGATCGCCAGCAGGCTGGGTATGGCGAGTCGCTCAGGCCCGGCATCGCGATCCGATAGCACCAGTATCTCGCAGCCGGCATCGATATGCCGCGCGGCCTGCGCGCGCATTTCCTCGATCGCCTCCCGCATGGACATGGCTTGAGGGAATGTGATGTCCACGCATTGGGCGCGGATGCCATTGCGTTCAAGCGCCTTGATCGCGGCCATCTGTTGGTCGGAGAGAATCGGCGATTCCAGCAGCAACTGACGACAATGCAGCGGCGTCTCTTCCAGCAGATTTCGCTGCCTTCCCATGTGACATTCAAGCGAGGTCATCACGTCCTCGCGGATGTAATCGAGCGGCGGGTTGGAGACCTGCGCGAACTGCTGCAAAAAGTAGTTGAATAACGGTCGCGGCTGCGCCGACAGAACGGCAAGCGGCGTGTCGTTGCCCATCGAGCCGATCGGGTCCTTGCCCTCTTCCGCCATGGGCTGCACCAGCACGCGCAGCGCCTCGGACGTATAGCCGAAGCTGCGCTGCAGACAGGTAATATCGACTCTGTAGTCAAGTGCATTGATCGCGTGTTCATCGGCATTCGCGACTATTTCACCGAGCTTGAGCCGGTGCGCCGACAGCCATTGCGCGTAAGGCGGACGAGTCAGTTCGGTGAAGACTTCGGCCTCGGGTACGATGCGCCGCTCGATGGTATCTGCCAGAAACAACTGGCCCGGCTGCAGGCGGCCATTGAACACGATATCACTGGCCGGCGTATCCAGAATGCCGGTTTCGGAAGCCATGATGAGCACGTCATCTTTGGTAACTGAGTAACGACAGGGGCGCAGGCCATTGCGGTCCAGAATCGCGGCGACCCGGTAACCGTCGGTGACCGCCACCAGCGCGGGACCATCCCACGGCTCCATAATGGTTGAGAAATAGTCGTACATCTGGCGGCGCTCTGGCGCCATCAGAGGATCCTTGTGCCAGGCTTCCGGAATCATCATGCGCAAGGCTTGCGGCAGGGAACGCCCCGATTCGAGCAGCAACTCCAGCACGTTGTCGAACGCGGCGCTGTCGCTCATGTCGCCGCCGCCGGTGATCGGCTTGAGCTTGTCGATATCCTGTCCGAACGCCTCGCTCGCCAGCACCGCCTCGCGCGTGCGCATCCAGTTGACGTTGCCGCGCAGAGTATTGAATTCGCCGTTGTGCACGCTGCAGCGATAGGGATGCGCCAGATCCCAGGCGCCGAGCGTGTTGGTGGAGAACCGCGAATGCACCAGCAGCAGGCTGGTGATGACGCGCTCATCGCGCAGGTCCGGATAATATTCCGGGAGCTGGCCGCAGGTGAGCAGGCCCTTGTAGACGATCTTGCGGCGATCCAGCGAACAGACGTAGAAGATGTCCGCACCACCCGCGTGCGGCGCGGTTGTCTTTTCGAGTTGACGGCGCAATACGTAAAGCCGCAGGTCCAGCGCTTCTGGCCGCAGCGACGCGCGCGGGCGCACAAACATTTGTTTGACGGCCGGTTCCGAATCCAGCGCCGTGCGACCAAGATCGGAATTGTCGGTCGGCACCTCGCGCCACGCCACGATCTCGAAGTCTTCGTCACGCGCCACCCGCTCAATCAAGTCCGTAAGCGTTCGCTGTCGGGCCGGATCGCGAGGCAGAAACACCTGGCCGACGCCATACGAATCGAAGTCGGTCAAGTCCGCAACCTGCGACTTGAAGAAGGCATGCGGCTTCTGGATCAGTATGCCCGCGCCGTCGCCGGTCTTGTCCTCGGCGCCGCGGGCACCGCGATGGTCCAGATTTTCCAGCAGCCGCAATCCTTCCTCGACCAGGCTGTGCGTTTTACGATCCTGAAGATCGACCAGTACGCCGACCCCACAGGCAGCATGCGAATACCGGCGGTCGAGCAGCCCCGGCTGGCAATGGCGCAGTTTAGCCAAGATCAGTAAAGTCCGTGTCGCGAATCGAAAAAGGTGCGGAAGTTGATGGATGCGCAGCCGCAGTAAAGTGCGACGGAGCAGGGGTTTGTGAACGAAGCACCCCGCCGCGTCTGGCGGGCCTGACGATTAGTGTAGCAAAGCGGGAGGCGCGCGCAATCCAACGCCGGCAGATGATGGCAGTGCGCGTTAGCTAGCAGCCTGTCGGACTTGAGAAGCCGGCTCGCGTCGCGAGCGCAGGTTTCGAGTCGTGTTGATGGTTCATCGGTTCGCTGACGGGAGTGTTGGGCGCGAAAAGTGACTCGTTTCCTGCTCTTT
>JACCYU010000254.1 GCA_013696315.1 Gammaproteobacteria bacterium
GATCATCATGCGGGCAACTCTCCAGGACAACAGGTCTTTAAGTCCTCCACCAGGCCGCGGAGAACCTCTCACGCGCCGAGAATAACGGAAGACGACTTACAGAGATATAATCGTCCGGGATGCGACACCTAAAAAGCCGAAAGAAGGCGAGAAAACATGAACTGCGGCGCACCGCGCATGTTATATCTGAATTCAAACTCGCCAAGGTATTTGCCCATGTGCTTACCGGACACATGAATGTGAGTGCCCTTGATGCTGCGCTTGATCTGTGCCCAATAACCTTCGAGCGCATTAACGTGGTGAATGCCATTAACCCACTGCTCCGATCCGTGTTCGACCGTGCCGTGCGTGTAGCCGAGATTACGAAGCGTGGCATAAGACGAGAGTTCATCGCTGCTGATGGTGCTGCCCTTAGCAACCTTAGACTGGATGATGGGGTACAGCGTTTTGCGTCGAACGTTCGGGATAACGTGCGTCATAACGTTACCGGCACGTTGCAACATACCGAAAACGGCGGTCTTGCCAGCGGCCCCACGTCCGCGTTTGCCCGGATGCTTACCGCCAACATAGGAGTTTCATCGACTTCAACGTGACCGGACAATCCCGTGTCGCCATCCGTCTTAGCCATGTATTTACGAATTTCATGGCCCATTCGCCAAGCCGTTTTGTAGGTCACTCCAAGCTGGCGTTGCAGTTCTTTGGCTGGTACGCCATGACGGGTGTTCGTGAACAGGTACATGGCATAGAACCACTTTTGCAACGGCGTATGCGAACTCTCGAAGGGCGTGCCCACCATCGGCGAAATGTCGTAACTGCACCACTGGCACTCGTACACGGGCCGTTTTCTGCGGCGATGAAACTTTCCATGTTTTCCGCAGTTTGGACAATCAAGAAATTCACCATAGCGAGTAAACATTAGATGCTCTAAACACGAATCATCGTCCGGGAAGGTTTTGAAGAACTGTTGAACTGTGGGTGCTTTAGCCATGACTTTGTACCCCGTAAGGCCAATACTAGCCCAACTATGTACCGGAGTCAAGGGGATAATTACGTAGCTTATTGCTGTCAGCGACGGCATCGAGACTGCACGGTCGATTTTCACGACGCGGTCGAACGACGCGTGCCAGGGCCGCGTTCTCTCCTTGGCAGTCAAGCGACGTCAATAGTTTTTCTCTTGACTGCGCTTAGTTTGCCAGTCTGATCGTAGTCAACGTCCAAGAATTCTTCGAACTCAAGCAGTTCGCTGGCGTCCCGTACTATGGACCTCCGGTTCCACCAGTGCGAGATGCCCGGCGCCGAACTTTGCCGATATACGTCCAGCACATCTTCTACGTTATACCAGTCAAGATGGCGCGCCTCGAACGGGCGATAGACCCGGGCGCCCTCTTTTAACCGGCGAAATCGTTCCCCTGCACGGTGCAAAGCAAAAGTGGTATCTATCGTCGCGAGCTGGTACGCAACCTGACCCCGGCTTGTTGCGATCCATTGCGGCTGCTTGCGCCAGAATTGCGCCACGTGCCGGTTTATTGCTTTGTTGCGCAACAGGTATCTTCGCGGTATATCCGAAATCTTGAGCATGGGTCCGACGCACTGGATCTTCGGCAGACGATCAAGCAGTTCATCATATATCGATAGGACGGGTACGCCCCGTGGCAACTCGATGTCACAATCCGATACTGCGTATCTGCCTGGCTCCGACCAGCTCTCAAAAAACTGCTGAATCGTCACGTCTACACTGTTAAGTTCCCGCGCATTGTGGATTTTCCGCCCTCTTATAACCAGGACTCCGGCCCGGTCAAATTCCTCCAGCGTGTCCAGGGTGTCCTCATCATCGCTGCCATTGTCGTGAATGATGATATCTACGGGCCGGTCCGCGTTCACGTACGAGTTTATGCATTGCTGAAGGCAGTCTGATCGGTTGAAAGATATGACGAAGACAGGCAGCGGGGATGCCCTGCATACATTATAAGCCTTGCGGCTGCGACTACGCGCGACGCAAATTTGACCGGAATCCACAATTTCGCGCAGAGCGCCGGCCATATCGGCCAAAGAGATGCTCATGTCGTGCAGCGCCGCGTCTTTGCCGGCCTGGATCAGATCGCGCGGCGATCGCGCCTGTACTGGCGTCTTCTGGGGCGATCGGGTGGTCGAGAACCAGTCGTGGAACTTGAACCCTTCGCCAGCGACGCTGTCGGATAGCGCCGCCCAGATATTCGGTATCCCGTACGATTCCGCGATCACAAGGCGGTGCAGTGCGGAGCTAACGATCGCGTTGCATGAGACAACTTGAGAGATGAAATCCGCTTCTGGGCAGGTAACATCAATGACCCTTACATTCTCGTGCTGACGCAGAGCACACACATAAGGATGATTCCAGTCCACGTAATGCGGGATTAGGCCCAAAGAATAGCGGCGGCCGGGAGGCGCTGGCCTCGGCACTACTGTAGAGATAAAAAACCCTGGATCGCCAAGCGGAACGTCGCCGACCGCGATGCCGGCTGCCCTTAGCGCTGTAACAGACAGCTTTCCGCGAAGCGCCCTCACATGCTCCCTTCGAGGACTTCCAACACCAATGCGCGGGTGCATGACGCCCGTGCCCCAGATGTGCGACTGCGCATTCGACACCGCCATGAGGCTTCCCGCAGCAAGCAAATGAGGTCTAATGCGGTCGCCTGCCCATAATGTCGGGCGCCCCGCCATCGCGCCCACAATGGCCGGGTTGATTCGATCGCCGATGTTGTTAACGCGTAGAAAATAAGACAACGCGAGCGACTCATCAGGTCTGCCCAACATTACGCGGCCTGACCAATGACCGAAGCGTGCTAGCAGGCGCTGCATAAATGTGTCCCTTAGTCTGGTGCGGCTGAAAATCATAAACGCCAGGTTTTCTGGATGCGACCAGTCGAGGGGGTGACTTGGTGTATGCAAGGCAAGACTTCGATGAATTGTAGTTTAGAAAAAAGAATGGCCATCGACTTCGAGCCGATAATTTGCCTGGTCAAGAGCGGCGCAAGCAGCCGCAAGACGCTGATGGTAAACTGTTTGACAAATCGCAGCCGTGGAAAAGCGCTTTTGGGAAGTAAGCGTTTCGTGATCGCGGGCGCCTTCGAACGGGTAGTAATGAACTTGAATCCAGCGCCCCATCCGGGTCAGCGGCATTGGGCCCGGCGAGGGTTCCCATCGCGATCTGCCCCACGCACGCAGATCCGACGCCACCGCCCCTGATCCACCAATGTGTCCAGCAGCGTTGTCTGTTTCACTCGTTACATTCAGGCCAGACTTCGAGCTTCTCACCCTTGCCGTGGAACATCTGCGCGCCGCGGTCGTCTTGCTCGGCGCGAGCGACGCGGGCGTGGTGCGGCTGGTGGCTGTGGATAACGATCCGGGCGGCGGCCGCGGGGACTGCCTGCAAGCCTTGCTGAGAGAGCATTGGCAAGCCGAAGGACGCGAATTCGCTATCCTGACTGGGCACGGCAACGTTGGCTATGGTCAAGGCCACAATATGGCGATCGCGCAATCGTCGGCCGATTATCATTTGATCCTGAACCCCGACGTGCTGGTGGCCGAGGATGCGCTGCGCAATGCGCTGGAATTCATGGCGAACAATCCCGATGTGGGGTTGCTGGCGCCGGCGTTCGTCGATGAGGATGGGAGTTTGCGGCATTTGTGCAAGGCGTATCCCACGGTCATCGATCTGGCCTTGCGGGGGTTCGCGCCGGATGCCGTCAAACGCATCGCGCACCGGCGTCTCACGCGCTACGAAATGAAGACGATCGATCCGCATGCGGTCCGTCGTGGCGTACCGCTTATCAGCGGCAGTTTCATGTTGTTCCGGCGGCGCGTGCTGGCGCGGATAGGCGGCTTTTCGAAGGACTATTTTCTGTATTTCGAGGATTTTGACCTGTCGCTGCGGGCCGCGAAGTTCACGACCGTCGCCTACGTCCCCAGCGTGCGGATCGTACACAAGGGCGGCTACGCGAGCCGCAAGGGGATCAGGCACTGGTGGATGTTCGGCCGTTCGGCTTACACCTTTTTTTCGCGGCACGGCTGGAAATGGATTTGAGCCGCGTCGTGCGTTCCCCGTCCCTGCGATGAAGAACGTGCTGGTTACCGGTGCCAACGGCTTCGTCGGCTCGGCGCTGTGCCCGGCGCTGGCCGCGCGCGGATACCGGGTCACGGGCGCGGTGCGGACGCGCGGACAAAATTCGGGACATGCGCGAACGATTGCCTGCGGGGACATCGACGGCGCCACCAACTGGCGCGATCATCTTCAGGGGATCGACGTCGTTGTGCATCTGGCCGCGCGTGCGCAGTTGGACGATAGCGACGTCGCACACTACGCGCTGCGCCGTATCAATGTCGATGGCGCCGCGCATCTGGCGCGCCAGTCCGCGGCTGCCGGCGTGCAACGCTTCGTGTTCGTGAGCAGCATCAAGGTCAATGGTGAGACGACGCACAAGCATGCGTTCCGCGCCGGCGATGCTCCCGCGCCGCAGGACGCCTACGCGGTTTCCAAGCGCGACGCCGAGCAGCGCTTGTGGGGTGTCGCCGCGGGCACGGGCCTGGAACTGGTTTCGATCAGGCCGCCGCTGGTATATGGCCCCGGCGTGGCAGGTAATTTCCTGCGCATGCTGCGGTTGGTCGATCGCGGGTTGCCATTGCCGCTGGCGCGCGTCGACAACCGGCGGAGCCTCGTCGCGACGGACAATCTCGTGGACTTTTTGGTGCAGTGCGTCCATCATCCAGCCGCCGCCGGACGCACATTGCTGGTGAGCGATGGCGAGGATTTATCCACCCCGCAATTGCTGCGCCTGATCGCAGCCGCGATGAATCGCCGCCCGCGGCTGTGGCCCGCGCCGCTTTCGATACTTCGCATGATGGCGCGCGCGACTGGTCACGGAGGAACGTGGCAGCGTCTGTGCGGTTCGCTGGCGGTGGACATCGGCGCATCGTGCGATGCGCTCGTATGGTGGCCCAAGGTGCGCGTGGAAGAAGCGGTGTCGCGCTGTGTCGAGTGGTATCTCGCGACCGGAGGAGGAGCGCGCCCATAACGCATCCGCGTAACGATAGAAGTCGCCGGCGGTATTCAGGCACTGATAAATGAAGCGGACCGAAGTTGACTGACGGGCTGGAAGTAATGCTGCTAGCCGCGGTGTCCGCCAGTTCCTTTGCCGCGACCGGCATTGCGCGCAGGCGCGCGCTCAGTTATCGGCATCTGGATGAGCCTGGTCCGCGCAGTTCGCATGCTACACCAACGCCCAATAGTGGCGGTGTGGCGTTGGTGGCAGTGTATCTGTCCGCGATCGCCTTGTTGCGGGTGGTTGACGCCATGGCAGCCGGACCCTTCATTGCGCTGTTCGGCGGCGGCGCGGCGGTGGCCGCGGTCGGTTTGTGGGATGACCGCTCGCCAGTGTCCGCCTGGGTCAGGGTCGGGGTTCATATCGCGGCGTGTGGCTGGGCGATATACTGGCTCGGGGGTATTCCTGCGTTGCCGTTAGGCGACATTTCCGTGGAAATGGGGCCGGCGGGCTTTGTGGTTGGTGTGATCGCAAGTGCATGGCTGTTGAATCTTTACAATTTTATGGACGGCATCGATGGTCTCGCCGCCATCGAAGCGATCACTGTACTGGCGGGCGCCTGCCTCATCATTGCCGCCGGCGATCCGCACGCCAGTTTTCTCTGCCTGGGCCTGCTGGCCGCCGCCGCCTTTGGGTTCTTGCCCTGGAACTGGCCTCCGGCGCGGATTTTTATGGGGGATATCGGCAGCGGATTTCTCGGCTTTGGGCTTGCTGTGTTGGCCATAGACACCGCCGGCGCGGGCGCGCTTTCGATCTGGAGCTGGATAATCCTGATGGGTGTATTTATCGTCGATGCAACTGTCACGCTGTTAAGACGAATGATCAGTGGGCAGCAATGGTACCTGGCTCACCGCAGCCACGCGTATCAGCACGCGGCAGTTCGATGCGGTTCGCACCAGCCCGTAACTCTAGCGGTGCTCGCCATCGATGTTGTATGGCTGCTACCATTGGCATGGTATGTGAATAACCACCCCGATGAGGGGGTTGTCGTAGCCGGTCTTGCGCTGGCGCCGCTGATTATGCTGGCGCTTGTGCTGGATGCGGGTAGAGGCGGGTAAGGATGCAATGCTTGAAATGACTGACTCTTGCAGTGGCCGCATAGTGCCTTAAATGTTTAAGGCACTGCTCGTTAATCTACCCAGAAGCGTAAAGCGCCTGATTCTCGTTGCGCTCGACACCGGCATTTTGATCTTCGCCGTGTGGGCGGCATTTTTTCTGCGTTTCGAGCATATCTGGCCGCTGTGGCTACAACAGCGCGTACTGCTTTTCCCGCTGGCAGTGGTCATTTCAATCCCCGTGTTCTACGGGCTTGGCTTTTATCATTCAGTCATCCGTTTTCTCCAGGGGCGCGCCTTCGTGGCGATCGCTCAGGGCGCTACGATAAGTCTGTTATTGATGATCGCCGTCTGGGTATTCGGTCAGGGGCCGACGATGCCACGTTCGGTGTGGGTCAATTTCTGGTTCCTCACCTTCATCCTCATTAGCGGCTCGCGGCTTGCGGCGCGTTCGTTGCTGCACAATCGCAACACGCGCATCAGCATGGGCAAGCACGTGGCGATTTATGGCGCCGGCGAAGCGGGCATTCAGCTTGCCCAGGCGCTGCAGCACAGCCGCGAATTTCGCCCCATGCTGATTCTAGATGACCGCCGGGAGCTGCAGGGCGGCGAGATACTGGGGCTGAGGGTATTCCCGCCCGCGCAACTGGAGACGGTTATCCCGGATTTCGGCGTGACGACGGTGCTCTTGGCGATGCCCTCCATTTCGCGCGGTCGTCGGCGCGAGATCATCAAGAGCCTGGAGCCTCTGCACGTGCACGTAATGGTGGTGCCGGGCTTAACCGAACTGGCCAGTGGCATCAAGCGGGTCGACGATATCCGTGACGTGGATGTCGAGGACATTCTGGGGCGCGAGCCGGTCAAGCTGGATGCGCGCCTGTTGAGTTCCTGCATCCGTGGCAAATCGGTGATGGTCACTGGCGGCGGCGGCTCTATCGGTTCCGAACTGTGCCGGCAGATCATCAGCCAGCAGCCGCGGCGTCTGATCATCTGCGAGATCTCCGAATATGCGCTGTACAGAATCGAACATGAACTGATCCGGCTCGTAAAAGTGGCGGGACATTCCGTGGAACTGGTGCCGATCCTGGGTTCGATATGTCATCGCGAACGCATGCAATCAATCATGACCGCGTTCGGTGTGCAGACCGTTTATCACGCGGCAGCCTATAAGCACGTGCCGCTGGTCGAGCAAAATCCGCTGGCGGGCGTACGCAATAATATCTTCGGCACGCACAGCGCGGCCATGGCGGCGCTGGCGAGCGGCGTGGAAACTTTCGTGCTGGCCTCTACTGACAAGGCGGTGCGGCCGGCCAATGTGATGGGCGCGACCAAGCGCTTCGCGGAACTGGTGTTGCAGGCGCTGGCGCAGCGCAACCCGGCGACCCGCTTCTGCATGGTGCGGTTCGGTAATGTGCTTGCCTCCAGCGGTTCGGTGGTGCCACTGTTTCGCGAGCAGATCCGCCGTGGCGGCCCGGTGACCGTTACGCACGAGGAAATGGTGCGCTATTTCATGACGATCCCGGAGGCGGCGCAACTGGTGATTCAGGCCGGCGCAAAGGCGCAGGGCGGCGACCTGTTCCTGCTCAATATGGGCGAGCCGGTGCGCATCGTCGATCTGGCCAAGCACATGATCCGCCTGTATGGTTTCGAGGTGCGCGATGCGGACAACCCGAACGGCGACATCGAGGTGCGCTTCACGGGCTTGCGGCCGGGCGAGAAGCTGTACGAGGAACTGTTGATCGGCGAGAACGCCTTGCCCACCGATCATCCAATGATCCTGCGCGCGCAGGAGGGGGTCGTCTCCGCCGAGCGCATCGATTCTCTGCTGCGACTGTTCGACACGGCGCTGGAGGCGCTGGATCATGCCGCGGTGCGCCGTCTGTTGCTGGAGTCGGTGCAGGGCTACGCGCCGCGTAACGGCATCGAAGACCACGTGTGGCTGGAACAGGACAAGATTCTGGCGGCGGAGACCGCATCATCTTCCGTTCATTGAATACCGTTCGCACAAACACCGGCGTCAGCCGTACCGGTTGCCGCGCGCGGCAAAGCTCGCCATACTTTGTAACCTGCACGATCGGCGCCGCACGAGCGGGGCCGGGCATGGTCGCAAAACGCATGAACGAAAATCCCTAAGGGCACAGGAACTCAATCTCGGTGGGGAATATACTGGTTGTCGGCGGCGCCGGTTACATCGGTTCGCACATGGTCGTTACATTAAGCGACGCCGGTTACGATCCCGTGGTGCTGGATAATCTTTACTCCGGTCGTCGCGACGCGGTCATCGCGGGCGAATTCATCGAAGGCGATCTCAATGATCGCGAACTGCTGGATCGCGTGCTGGATGCGCATGACATCGCCGGGGTCATGCACTTTGCGGCGCACATCGAGGTGGGTGAATCGGTGCGCGATCCCGCCAAGTATTACCGTAACAACGTCTCCAACACGCAGAATCTGCTGGACGCGATGGTGCGATATGGGGTCAACGCGTTCATTTTTTCATCGACGGCGGCGATTTTTGGCGAGCCGGAATATGTGCCTATCGATGAACAGCATCCAAAGGCGCCGGTCAATCCGTACGGGCGCTCCAAGTGGATGGTCGAGCAGTTATTGGAAGACTACGACCGTGCCTATGGGCTCAAATCCGTGGCGTTGCGTTATTTCAACGCGGCCGGCGCGGACGCGCAAGGCCGCCTGGGCGAGTGTCACAATCCGGAATCGCACCTGATTCCACTGGTGTTGCGCGCGGCGAGCGGACGGCGTGAATCCATTACACTCTTCGGCAATGACTACAACACTCCGGACGGCACCTGCATTCGCGATTACATCCACGTTCAGGACCTGTGCGACGCGCACCTGCGCGCGTTGAAAGGCTTGCTCGGCGGCGCCGGCAGCGATCGCTTCAACCTGGGCAACGGGCAGGGCTATTCAGTGCGGGAAGTGATCGACGCGGCGGCACGGGTTACCGGTCTTAAGATACCCGTCACCCGCGGCGGGCGCCGGGGCGGCGACCCCGCGCGACTGGTGGCCGATTCCGCGCGCGCGCGCTCCAAACTGGGCTGGACTCCGCGTTACGTCGATCTGGACACCATCATCGCGCATGCGTGGGCGTGGGAACAGCGCGCCGGCGCTGTTGGTTGAGGTATGTCACTGAACCCGCGTCATGCAGCCTTGCCAAGCTTGAGATAGCTAACCTTTTTAACATGGTATGACGCGCAAGGTATTCATCCAGACCCACGGCTGTCAGATGAACGTCTACGATTCGGCCAGGATGCTGGACGCGCTGCGCGTCTCGCACGCTTTTGCGCCGACTGACGATCCCGCGCAGGCGGACCTGTTGCTGCTCAACACGTGCTCGATCCGCGAGAAGGCGCAGGAAAAGGTGTTTTCGCAGCTCGGCAAGTGGCGCCTGCTCAAGGACGACAATCCTCAGGTGGTCATCGGCGTCGGCGGCTGCGTGGCGAGTCAGGAAGGTCTGGCGTTGCACGAACGCGCGCCTTGCGTGGACATCGTGTTCGGTCCGCAGACCCTGCACCGGCTGCCTGCGATGCTGGATCAGGTCATGCAACGCCGCGCGCCGGTGATCGATGTCTCTTTCCCGGAAATTGAAAAGTTCGACCGGCTGCCCGAGCCGCGCGCGCAAGGGCCGTCTGCGTTCGTGTCGATCATGGAAGGTTGCAGCAAATACTGTACGTTCTGTGTGGTGCCGTACACACGAGGCGAGGAAGTCAGCCGGCCGTTCGACGATGTCATCGCCGAGATCGCCGAACTGGTCGTGCAAGGCGTGCAAGAGGTCACCTTGCTGGGGCAGAACGTCAACGCCTACCGCGGCGTCATGTCGAATGAAACCGGCGAAACTTCGCCAACCGCGGACTTTGCCATATTGATCGAATACGTCGCCGCCATCGAGGGCATCGCGCGCGTCCGTTACACCACCTCGCACCCGATCGAGTTCTCGGATAATTTAATCCACGCTTACGCGCACGTGCCGCAACTGGTCAATCATCTGCACCTGCCGGTGCAGAGCGGCTCGGATCGTATCCTCGCGCTCATGAAACGCGGACACACCGCGTTGGAATATAAGGCGAAGATTCGCAAACTGCGTGCGATCCGGCCCGGTATCTCAATCTCATCGGATTTCATCGTCGGCTTTCCCGGCGAGACCGACGACGATTTCGAGGCCACGATGCAGCTCATCGAGGATGTCGGCTTCGACCAGTCGTACAGTTTCATTTTCAGCGCCAGGCCGGGCACGCCGGCGGCCGCGCTGCCGGACGGCGTGCCGCTGGCGATCAAAAAGGCGCGTCTTTTGCGATTACAGACGCGCATAAACCAGATGGCGCAGACCATCAGCCGGCGCATGGTCGGAACTCACCAGCGCGTGCTGGTCGAACGGCCCTCCCGCAAAGACCCGGCGTGGCTCGCGGGCCGTACTGAAAATAATCGCGTGGTGAACTTCGAGGGTCCATCGGCGTTGATGGGGCGTTTCGTGGAGTTAAGCATCACGCGGGTCATGACCAACTCCCTGCGCGGCGAATTGATGCCGGCTGACGTCGATCAATCGCAATCTGCCGCGTCTGTCGTATGACCTCAATGCGTCAATCTGCGCCGCTTGAGAGACTTTGCATAAGTTGTCATTGCGAGCCCCTCACGATGTTCAGGATAAACTTCGCGATAAATCTTGTGTTGCGCCTGATTAGCGCCTCCAAACGCTCCAGATTTGTCCCGGAGCCTGCCCCGAATGCGCCCGAGGCGGTCGAAATAACAAGAGTGCAGAAAACTTAATCGCTCCAGCGTTTGAACGAGCATTCGCAATCCGTCGCCTTCGTCCTTGAGCCAGCCGATAATCCGCGCCTGGCCAATCTGTGCGGCGCGCTGAACGAGCATTTGCGTCAGGTCGAACGCCGGCTCGGCGTGGAGATCAATAATCGCGGCAGCCAGTTCAACGTCGTCGGTGAGGCGCGCGCCGTGCAGTCGGTGGTGGAGGTACTGAAGGATTTGTACGCCGCGACCGCGCAGGAAGTGCTGACGCCGTCCAGCGTGAACCTGTTCCTGCAGGAATCCGACGTGGAAGCGCGGCTGGATGCGGAGCAACAGCCACGTGGCGAGACCGCGATTCGCACGCGGCGCGGCGCCATTCGCGCGCGCGGCGCCAACCAGCTCGAATACGTCGAAAACATCCGCAACCGTGATCTGACTTTCGGCATCGGTCCCGCCGGCACCGGGAAGACATTTCTCGGCGTGGCGTGCGCGGTCGAGGCGCTGGACGCGTCCAGAGTGCGCAGGCTGGTGCTGGTGCGCCCCGCGGTGGAGGCTGGCGAACGGCTGGGATTTCTGCCGGGCGACTTGAGCCAGAAGATCGATCCGTATTTAAGGCCGATTTACGACGCGCTGTACGAGATGCTGGGTTTCGAGAAGGTGTACAAACTGATCGAGCGCAACGTCATCGAGGTAGCGCCGCTGGCCTACATGCGCGGCCGCACCCTGAACGACGCCGTGATCATTCTCGACGAAGCACAGAACACCACAGTCGACCAGATGAAGATGTTTTTAACCCGCATCGGTTTCGGTTCGACCGCGATCGTGACCGGCGACATCACGCAGATCGACCTGCCGCCAAATCGCAAGTCCGGCCTGCGTCACGTAATCGATGTGCTCAAAGGTGTGGACGGCGTTGCCTTCAATTTCTTCACCGCGCGCGACGTGGTGCGGCATCCGCTGGTACAGCGCATCGTAATGGCTTACGAGCGTGCGGAAGGTGGCAGTCGGGCGACGCGGGCCACCGATGGCGATCCGCGCACCGAACTTTGACGTGTCCGCGTCCATCGAACTGGACTTGCAGATCGCCTGTGACGCGCCGGGTGTGCCTTCGGCCGAGCAGTTCCGAAGCTGGGCCGCGCCAAGTGTGGAGGGACGCGACTCCCTGCAAGTGACAGTGCGCGTGGTGGGCGAGGAAGAAGGCGCGCGGCTGAACGAGCAGTATCGGCGCGGCAATGGTGCGACCAACGTGCTGTCTTTCCCTTTCGAGGCGCCGCCGCAGGTGGATACATCGCTGCTGGGCGATGTGGTGCTCTGCGCGCCGGTTATCGCACGCGAAGCGCTCGCGCAGGTGAAGTGCGAAGAATCGCACTGGGCGCACATGGTCGTGCATGGCATGCTGCACCTGCAAGGCTACGATCATCAGACGGATGCGCAAGCGCAGCTCATGGAAGCGCGCGAGACGCGGATTATGGCCGGCCTGGGTTATCCGAATCCTTATCGATACCAGGATTTTCAGGGGAGCGAGTGCGCGACACCTGGCTACACATAAGCAACGCCGGCTACGGCGCGCAAAGATAAGCCTGTCGATCCCCGCGGAATTCATCGCATGAACTCTGAGTCAGGCTCTCGACGCGGGCCGTCCTGGCCCGCGCGCTTTCCCGCCGTGGCCGATTGTGTGGCGGCGCCGGCGGGCGCGGCGCTGGTGCTGGCGTTTGCGCCGTTCGCGTGGCGTCCGCTGGCGGTGCTGTCGCCCACCGTGTTGTTGTGGCTGTGGCTGCACAGTTCACCGTCGCGGGCATTGTGGCGCGGGTATCTCTTCGGTCTGGGATTTTTCGGCTTTGGCGTATCGTGGGTCTTTAACAGCATTCACGTGTTCGGCGAGGCGCCGGCGGCGCTGGCCGCGCTGATTACGGCGTCGCTGATATTGGTCATGTCGCTGTATCCGGCGCTGACCGGCTATCTCGTCAACCGTTACATCAAGGCGCCGCCCGCGATCAGCCTGCTACTCGCATACCCTGCCGTCTGGACCCTGGCTGAATGGACGCGCGGCTGGCTGTTTACCGGCTTTCCGTGGCTGACCATAGGTCAGGCGCAACTGGACTGGCCCCTGGCGGGTGTGGTCCCGCTGCTGGGCGCGACCGGCGCGGGCTGGATCTGCATGCTTACCGCCGGCGCGCTGGTGTATGTGTTCATCGCGCGCGGTTGTCGCCGCTGGTTGGCGGTGGCGGGTATCGCGTGTCTATGGGTGATGGCGGCCTGGTTTGGTACGTTGAGCTGGACCGCGCCCCAGGGCGAGGCGCTGACCCTCACTTTGGTTCAGGGCAACATCGCGCAGGACGACAAGATGAGCGCTGACAGTCGGCAGCCGACCTTGAAGTTATACCGGCGGCTGACCCGCGCACACTGGGATTCGGACCTCATTGTGTGGCCGGAAACGGCGGTCCCGACCTGGTACGATCAGGTCGCCGACTCGTTCATCGAACCGCTGGCGCGCGAGGCGCGGCGGCACGACGCGGCATTGGTGACCGGCGTGTTCGTGTTCGATCCGCGCACCGGCAACGCTTACAACGCGGTTGCGCGCCTGGGCGAGCCACCCGAGTTTTATTTCAAGCGTCACCTCGTGCCGTTCGGCGAATACATGCCGCTGCGCGGGTGGCTTCAATGGATGGAGGGCATGCTGGTGATACCAATGTCCGATCTGAGCTCGGGCGATGGGCGGCCGCTGCTGCGCCTGCCGCATCTGGATAACCTGGCGGTGGGGATTTCCATCTGTTACGAAGCGGCCTACGGGACTGAGGTCAACGACGCGCTGCCTCAAGCGGCCCTGCTGATCAACGTCAGCAACGACGCGTGGTTCGGCGATTCGCTGGCGCCGCACCAGCATCTGGAGATCGCCCGGCTGCGCGCGGTGGAAACAGGTCGTGCGCTGCTGCGCGCGACCAACACTGGCATATCGGCAATCATTGATGCGCAGGGCGAGATAACGGCGCGCTCGCCGCAATTTGAAACGAGGGTGCTGAGCGGGGCGGCGCAGCCGCGTAGCGGCATGACGCCGTTCAGCCGCTGGGAAAACTGGCCCGTAATCACACTATCGCTGTTATCGGTGCTGGCCACGCTTGTCTTGCTGCGCACGAGACAAGACAATGCGCGCACGAATATAAGCTAGCCGGGGAGTAACGTCATGAGTCAATCCGCGCCGCATCTGGCTGTTCCCGTGATCCTTTCCGGCGGTTCCGGTACGCGGCTGTGGCCCATGTCGCGCCAGCTTTATCCCAAGCAGTTTATTCCGCTAACAGGCGATCTGAGCCTGTTTCAGGCGACGTTGCGGCGGCTGGAAGGGCTGGAGAACGTCGCCTTCACCCTGGTCGTGTGCAACAACGAACACCGCTTCATGGCAGCCGAGCAAGTGCGCGCCATCGATGCGCGCGACGTGCGCCTAATGCTGGAACCGGTGGGGCGCAATACGGCGCCGGCCATCGCGGCGGCGGCGCTGGAGATCTGCGCGCAGATCGAAGACGCCGTAATGCTGGTGCTGCCAGCCGATCACATCATCAAAAACACCGCCTCGTTCGACGTCGCGTTCAAGATCGCGCGGCGCGCGGCGGCCGCAGGTCATCTGGTGACCTTCGGCATCATCCCTGTACGCGCGGAGACCGGTTACGGCTATATCCAGCGCGGTCCGGTACTCAACATCGAAGGGTGCGCCGAGCAAGCTTACGCGGTCGATGCTTTCCGCGAAAAACCCGATCAGGCCACCGCCGAATCCTATCTGGCGGCGGGCGATTACCTCTGGAACAGCGGCATGTTCTGCTTCGCCGCGCGGCGTTATCTGGATGAACTCAAAACGCACGCGCCGCGAATCTTTGCGGCCTGCGTCAAGGCCCACGAAGCGCGCGCGCGCGATCTGGATTTTATCCGGCTGGATCGGTCGGCGTTTGAGGCTTCGGCCAGCGACTCCATCGATTACGCCGTGATGGAAAAAACATCGAGTGCCGTAGTCATACCGCTCAAGGCCGGCTGGAGCGACGTCGGTTCCTGGCACTCGCTATGGGAAGCAGAACCGCACGACGCCAGCGGCAACGTCGAAGTCGGTGACGTTTTGACCGAAGATTGCGCGGGCTGCTACATCCATGCCGGCCACCGACTGGTGAGCGCGGTGGGGATCAAGGACCAGATCATCATCGAAACGGCCGATGCGGTGCTGGTGGTGCCGCGGGCCCGCGCGCAGGATACGAAGCACATCGTCGAGCAACTCAAAGCACGCGGCCGCACGGAGGCGACCACGCACCGCAAAGTGTACCGGCCGTGGGGCGATTACGAAGGCATCGACCTGTCCGGCCGTTTTCAGGTCAAGCGCATCACGGTCAATCCGGGCGGCACCTTGTCCTTACAGATGCACCACCATCGCGCGGAGCACTGGGTAGTGGTCACCGGCACCGCCCGAGTGACGCGCGGCGACGAAGTGTTTCTGTTGAGTGAAAACGAATCCACGTTCATCCCCACCGGCACGCGCCACCGGCTGGAAAACCCCGGCAAGATCCCGCTGGAACTGATCGAAGTGCAAAGCGGCAGCTACCTGGGCGAAGACGACATCGTGCGGTTCGAGGATAATTACGGACGCTGAATTTCTCAGAACGCCTGAGTTGATCCAAGGGATAGCCGCTTGAACAAGGGGGGCGCTGGTAATACCATTGTCAGTATTACCATGCGCACAGGAGAATAACTTGCGCATCACGACAAAAGGGCAGGTCACCATCCCGCAAGCCATTCGCGAAAAGCTGGGCTTGATGCCTTACACTGAGGTTAGTTTTGTCGAGGAAGGGGGCAAAGTCTATCTGATCAAATCGCGTCCCGGGCAACCGCGAGGTCAGCGCTTCAGGCGCTTGCGGGGTGTTGCAACCGTGAAGATGACGACAGAAGAGATCATGGCGCTCACGCGCGGGTAGCGGGTGAGCGGAATACTGGTCGACTCAAACGTGATTCTGGATGTGTTTGAAGACGATCCGGTCTGGTTCGAGTGGTCGGCATCCACTTTGGAACGGTACGGCCATGCCGATACCTTGTACATCAATCCTGTTGTTTACTCCGAGGTTTCCATTGGCTTCAGCCGGATTGAGGATCTGGAAGCGGCGCTGACGCAAGCGGGCTTTCAATACATGCCGATTCCGAAAGAGGCCTTGTTTCTGGCAGGAAAAGTGTTCTTGAGGCACCGAAGGCGCGCGGGCGCAAAAACTTCGCCGCTACCGGATTTTTATATCGGTGCCCATGCGGCTGTAGATCACTTGCAGTTGATGACGCGCGATGTCGCACGCTTCCGCACCAATTACCCGACCGTAAAGCTTATCTCACCGCGGCGCCAATCTCGCTGAGTGCTTTGGCCTCACCTGGAGAGACGTCTGAATTTATCGCCCTGACAATTCGGGCACAACGGAATACGCCCCGCCTTCGCAAACGTTAGCTGCTCCGCGCACGATGTGCATTCCAGGGTGCCAGCCGCCGTGATTTCGGCGCTGCGATAGCCGCCGCTGTCATTGGCTTGCGCGGCCCATTGTGCGAGTTCGAGTTTGGTCTGGTCGGCGACGCTGGTGAACAGATCCAGCAGTTTCGCTTCGATCAACTCCACGTCCATGTGAAACCAGTCGTTATATTCCTTGCCAGTTTCGTTGACGTAGCGGCCCATCTCGCTCAAGTCGCGCCGCAGAAAATCGGCTACGCGCCCGGCGTCCTCGCGCGTGGTTTCGCCCAGTTCCACCGCGCGTGCGCGCGCCCGCTCGATGGCATGTTCCAGTGTGGGTCGCGCGCTGTGTTCGGCGTTCTCCAGCGTGTGCCGCACCCGCTCCATCATGCGATTGTAGACGCCGACGCGGTGGTCTTGATGAGGGTCCTGATGTTCCGGTTTAGTCATTGCGGATGGTCCCGTCTGTGATAGCTACCTACCATGATTCTAGTCGATTCAACGGTGGTTAATGGCGCGTGGGGCCGGTTTGGGTTTTGTTTTGCACGAGATTACAATGCCGGCCAGTCTTCGAACCTCTCAACCCGATTAAATCACTGGCGCGATCCGATGCAGGAACAATTTGAGGCGGCCGCCATCGAGCGCCAGGCGCAGGCTCACTGGGAAACGCAGAATACATTCCGCGCCTCCGAGCGGGCCGGCGCGGAGAAATTCTATTGCCTGTGCATGTTCCCGTATCCCAGCGGCCGCCTGCACATGGGGCACGTGCGCAATTACACGATCGGCGATGTCATCAGTCGTTATCAGCGTATGCAGGGCAAAAACGTCCTGCAGCCGATGGGCTGGGATGCGTTTGGTCTGCCCGCGGAAAACGCGGCGATCAAGCACCGTGTGCCGCCCGCGCGCTGGACGTAT
>JACCYU010000255.1 GCA_013696315.1 Gammaproteobacteria bacterium
TTTATGTACCGTACGAGCAGGGCTTCCGTCTCGGCGGTATGGATGCGGGCGAGATCGGATGGCCGCGGCGGGTCCAGTTCGTGGACTTCAAGCGCATGGGGGCGCGCCTTGATCTCGCACTGGCGGGCGCCAGCCTGCGGCTGGATCCGGAATCACCCTATTGCTACCGTTGCGCGTGGCAAGTCGCGCCGTTCACACCAGAGCGGCATCTGGGCTACGCGGTGCAATGGTTCGCCATGGCGCTCGCATTGTTGATTATCGTGATTGTCGTGAACGTGAAACGAAACAAATCCAGTAACGAATCCAAGCGTGGCTAGTACGACGGACAACTCGTCAGCCAGCTCTCGCGCCCGCCTGAAGCTGCTTGGCCTGGCGATGGTGTTTGCCGCCCCATTACTGGCAGCCGTAGTGCTGTATGCATTCAGCGACTGGCTGCCGTTGCCGGCGCCAGTCTCCAATGGCGAATTGATCTCGCCGCCGCGGGCGATAAAAGAGTTCGAGCTGCAAACTGTAAACGGCAGACGGCTGACCCGGGGGTTTCTGCGCGATAAATGGACGCTTCTGTATGTCGGTGGCAGCCATTGCGATCTCTGGTGTGAGGCCAGTCTGTTCAAGATGCGTCAGGTGCGTCTGAGTCTGGGCCGCGATCAGAGCAGGGTACAGCGTTTGTACGTGCTCACCGACACAAAGGCGCTGCGATCGCTGCGCCCCCTGTTGCGCCGCCACGCGGGCATGATGGTGGCGCAGGCGCAGGGAAACAACACGCTGCGCCCATTGAGCGCGCACCCGAGTGGCACTTTTTTTCTGGTCGACCCGCATGGCAACCTGATGATGCGTTATGCGCCGCGCGATACCGCCAGGGGCTTGCAGGACGATCTGGATCATCTGCTTGAGGCGTCCCGGATTGGCTGATCGCGCGCATTCCTTCTTCCGGGTAACGGTCGCCTTGGGGCTGGCGCTGGCATTTGTCGTGGTTGTGCTGGGCGCATTCACACGCCTGTCCGACGCGGGACTGGGCTGCCCCGACTGGCCTGGCTGTTACGGCCACATCGGCGGTGTGCCGATGACCCAGGCCGAACTCGAGCAGGCCAATGCATCGTTTCCCGGGCGGCCGGTAGACATGTCCAAGGCCACCACGGAGATGGTGCATCGTTACTTTGCGGGCGGCCTGGGGTTGCTGATACTGACGCTTGTGATAACGGCGTTTGCGTTTCGGCAACGCGCGCAACTCCCGTTCAAGACCACTCTCGCGTTGCTGGCATTAGTTATCTTCCAGGCGTTGCTGGGCATGTGGACGGTCACCTTGCAGTTAAAGCCCGTTATCGTTATGGCGCACCTGCTCGGCGGTTTTGCGACGCTTTCGTTATTGTGGTGGCTGTTCCTGGGCGGTTCGACATGGGCCGCCACACGGCCAAGAAGCAGTCGCTATCGCGTAGCTGGCCTGCTGGGGATAGGAATTCTAGTCGGGCAGATCGCGCTGGGCGGCTGGACCAGCGCCAATTATGCCGCGCTCGCGTGCGTGGACTTCCCTACGTGCCAGTCGCGGTGGTGGCCGCCAATGGATTTCAGCGAAGCGTTTGTGCTGTGGCGCGGCACCGGGTTGGACTACGAGTTCGGGGGGCTGGATAATCCCGCACGTACCGCCATTCATGTTACCCACCGTATCGGCGCGCTGGTGACCACCATTTATCTTCTGGCTTTCGGTTCGACCTTGTTCGTACGGGCGCGGGGCGGTGCGTTGCGCATCGCTAGTGCGGCTGTGATCACGCTCATATTGTTGCAGGTTTCGCTCGGCATCTCTAACGTCGTACTCGGTTTGCCGCTTGGTGTCGCGGCCGCGCACAATGCGGTCGCGGCGCTGTTGCTGCTGGCGATGCTGTCGCTGACTTATCTGTTGAGACCGGCGACGGAAACCGTCACGCGCGTCGCTTTCCGTAAGCCGTCCACGCGCGCGGCCGAGGGCGACCATGTCCTCACCTAAAGTTCTTAATTCTCCGTATGGGCTGCTGTCGCAGGCCCTGGATTACCTGGAATTGTGCAAACCACGCGTGGTGGCGCTGATGGTGTTCACCGCGCTGGTAGGCATGCTGCTGGCGGCGCCCGGCGCGGTAGGCACGGCGGCACTGGTGTTCGGCAATCTGGGCATCGCGCTGGTGGCGAGCTCGGCCGCGGCCATTAACCACCTGGCCGATCGGCATATGGACGCGGTGATGGCGCGAACGCGCCTGCGGCCGTTACCCAGCGGCCATCTGGAGGCGCGTCATGTGCTGGTGTTCGCCGCGGTGATCGGCGCGCTGGGCATGGCGATCCTCATCGCATTCGTCAATACGCTGACGGCGGTGCTGACGTTCGTCTCGCTGGTAGGATACGCGGTGATTTACACGCTTTATCTGAAGCATGCCACGCCTCAGAACATCGTGATCGGCGGCGCGGCGGGCGCGATGCCGCCGCTGCTGGGCTGGACCGCGGTGACCGGTCAGGTGGATCCTTATGCGCTGCTGCTGTTTCTGATCATCTTTACCTGGACGCCACCGCATTTCTGGGCGCTGGCGCTTTACCGTAAGGCGGAATACGCCAAGGTCAACGTGCCGATGCTGCCGGTGACGCATGGCGATGACTATACGCGGCTCTATATCCTGCTCTACACGCTGTTGATGGTGGTGATTACGGTGTTGCCGTTCGCCACCGGCATGTCCGGACCGATCTATCTGGCTGGCACGCTGATCCTGAACGCCGTGTTCCTGTACTACGCGGTGGCGCTGATGGTGACGAAGCGCCGCGCGCTGGCCATGAAGACTTTCGTGTACTCCATTGTCTACCTCATGCTGCTGTTCGCGCTGTTGTTGTTCGATCGATATCTGCCCATCGTCATGACCCAGTTTCCCTGGCCGTGACCGGATCGTTAGCGATTGGGGGCGGACGGCTTCTAAGCAAACGTGTCGTTGACGATATTCGTGTACCAGCTCTTGGCGTAAGCCGCTTCCAGCGTGTGATTGGCGTCGTCTGCGCTTAATCCTCCGGCGCCGGGCACCGACTCCACCGCACCCTTGGCGTTGAGCGCGTAAACGTCGGCGATGGAAATACCGTACTCGGAGCCGACCAGGCTGTAACAGGTATTGATCCACGAGGGCTCGCCAGGGGTGCGGCCGTTCAGCAGCGCCACCACGGCGTCGGCGCATACCTTGGCCTGTGAGTTCGCAACATAAGCGGACTTGGGCATGGGATCCTGGATGGCGGCGTCGCCGATCACGTGAACGCCTCGCTGCAACGCGGACTCGCAGGTCTTGTGATCGATGGGACACCAGCCGCTCTGGTCCGCAAGCCCCGCGTCGCGCGCGATGAAACCCGCCATTTGCGGCGGTATCACGTTCAGCACATCGCCTTTGTATTTCTCTTCCAGCGGTCCGGCAGTCGCGGTCATAGTGCGCGCATTGACCACGCGCACCTGGCCGTCCGGCCCGGACACCCATTCGATCAGGCTGTTGTCACCGCCGTAACCGTAGAGCTGCTCCCAGCCCGCGACAAACAAATCCTGCTTGGTGAACGCCGTTTTCGCGTCCAGGATCAGAACCTTGGATTTCGGCTTGTTGGCTTTCAGATACTGCGCGATCAGGCTGGCGCGTTCGTACGGTCCTGGGGGGCAACGATACGGTGTCTGTGGCGCGGTGATGATGACGGTGCCGCCGTCGCGCATCGCCACCAGTTGCTCGCGCAACAACCGAGTCTGGTGGCCGCCCTCCCACGCGTGCGGCAAGACGTGCGCGGTTTCCGCGCTGTAGCCGTCGATGGCCCGCCAGCGGAAATCGATACCCGGTGACACGATCAGGCGATCGTAGCTGAGAATCGCGCCGCCCTTCAGCCGGATCTGGCGTTCGCCGGGCTCGATCACCGTGGCGGTGTCGTGAATCATATTGACGCCGAGTCTGGCGAGACCCGCATAGGTTTGCGTGATCGAGGGCAGATCCCGCAGACCGCCAAGCACCCAGTTGCCGGCCGGACAGGTCATATAGCTGCGCTTCGGCTCGACCAGGGTCACTTCGATCCACGGATCGAACAGGCGCACATACTTGGCCGCCGTAGCGCCGCCAAAGCCACCGCCGATGACGACCACGCGCCCGCGGGTTATCGCGCCACGGACGCGACCTCCCGAAAGCAGCCCAAGGCTGGAGGCGCCAAGCGTTTTCAGGAAGGCCCTGCGCGAGAGCGGTGGCGTGAACATCGGATAGTTGAAGTTACGGCTTTTGATTGGCGAAATATTGCGCGATCGCGGCGATCTGATTGTTTGTATAGCCTTTTGAGATACGATTCATGATGGTGCCGGGACGTTTTCCGGAGCGGAAGTCGCGCATCGCGGACTCGATCTGTTTCGCCGGCAGTCCGTGGATCGAAGGGATGGCGCCCTCACTTCTGCCCTGGGGTCCGTGACAGGCGCTACAGGCAACACCTATGGTGCGTCCTATGGTGCCGCCCGCAATGCTGACTTGCGTGGCCACCAGCGCGCAGCATATGGCGAGGAGCAAGCCGCGTCTGATCATGGATACATCGCGGTCTCTGGCGAAAAACGGGAGCGCGGACATTGCGCTGAAGCCGACGCGCACCACTGACGCGAGCCGGTCGGGACGATACGGCACATCTGATTTGATCCACTAGCAAGCTTGCATAAACAATAAGCGATATGCACGAAAATACAACCCGCGTGCTGGCATTACTGGCGTGTTCGAGCGTCACGGTTGCCGCTGGCGAGCGTCTGGTCGTCGGCGATTTTTCCGCGCGCGATCTCAGCGGCTGGAGAACCGAATTGTTCGAAGGCGAAACACACTACGATTTCGCCGACATGGATGGTAAAACCATGTTGCGCGCACGCTGCGATGCGAGCGCGTCTGGACTTGTTTACCAACAGGAAATCGATCTAGCCCGGACGCCTGTCCTGCATTGGTCGTGGCGGATCGAACACGTTTATCGCGCTCTGGATGAGGAAACTGAAGCCGGCGATGACTACCCCGCGCGCGTTTATGCGATTCACGATGGCGGACTGCTGAAGTGGCGCAGCCGTGCGATCAACTACGTCTGGTCAAGCCACCAGCCGGTCGGCGATACCTGGCCCAACCCTTTTGTCAGTCAGGCGGAAATGGTCGCCGTGCGCTCAGGGCCGCCGGCGCGCGCGGACCGCTGGTATACGCAGTCGCGCAACGTCGCGGAGGATTTCAGGCAGATCCATGGGCTGGATCTCGATGATATCGACGCAGTGGCGCTGATGACCGATTGTGATAACAGCGGGCAGCGATCCCGCGCGTATTACGGCGATATTTATTTCACACCCGACTAATTCACGCGGGGCAGCTTTTGTGCGCCAATGCACTCAGACCGAAGGTGTGCGCCAGGATGCCTGATCAGGCTTCAAGAGCGACCCGCAGCTTTTTGATCGCGTTGTTCTCAATCTGACGAATTCGCTCGGCCGAAACGTGGTAGGTGTCCGCCAGCTCGGTGAGGGTGGTCTTGTTCTCCGCCAGCCAGCGCTTGCGCAGGATATCCTGGCTGCGTTCGTCAAGCTCACTCAACGCGTCGTGCAGGCGCTCGCTGTGATGCGCGTCCCAGTCGTTGCGTTCCACCAGTTCGGCCGGGTCCGCGCGCCCGTCCTGAAGATACGCCGCCGGCGCAACGTAATTATCATTGTCATCGTCCGGGGCGGCGTCGAAGCCCACGTCGTAGTTGTTGAGCCGTCCCTCCATCTCCACGACATCGGCCGGACTCACGCCCAGGTCATCGGCGACGGTCGCGACTTCCGCATGACTGAGCCAGCCGAGGCGCTTCTTGGCGCTGCGCAAGTTGAAGAACAGTTTGCGTTGCGCCTTGGTGGTGGCGATCTTGACGATGCGCCAGTTACGCAGGATAAATTCGTGAATTTCCGCGCGAATCCAGTGCACCGCGAAAGACACCAGCCGCACGCCGATCTCGGGATCGAAGCGCTTGACCGCTTTCATCAGGCCTATATTGCCTTCCTGAATCAGATCGCCCAACTGCAGACCGTAGCCCCGATACCCGCGCGCGACCTGCACCACGAAACGCAGGTGATGCGTTACAAGCTTGCGCGCGGCTTCGAGGTCGTCATGGTCACGCAGTTTCGTGGCCAGGCTTTTTTCCTCCTGGGCGCTTAGTATAGGCAGTTGATAGACCGCACTAATGTACGTGTCCAGATTGCCGACTGGCACCGCCAGCGCGGCGGATCGAAGCTGAACCAAGGCTTGATTCATAGATGTTTCCCCCAGAGTGAACGACGCTAATTTAGCACTCCGCGAATTAGAGTGCCAGATACTCAGTGGGTTCCGGGGCTCAGCGGGCAGGTACGGATACTATTAGGAGCTCCGCCGGCAGCAAGTTTCCCGATCAATAATCAGTGCGGTTCGACCAGGCTCAAATGGCGTCCCACCGCCAGCCACGAGCCCAGCAGCCCCAGCGCCGCGCCTGTGCCCAGCAGCAGCAGCGTGCCTTCAAAGCCGGGCCCAAGTAGCTGGTGATCCGCGCCGTAAAGCAACGCCAGGTGGGCGGCCGGCCCGTCAATCAACAGCAGCGCACCGCCCACCAGCAGCCACGCCAGCACGCCGCCCAGCAGTCCGTACCAGACGCCGCCATATAGAAACGGTCGCCGCACGAACCCGTCAGTCGCGCCGACCAGCTTGGTGACCTCGATCTCCTCGCGGCGGTTCTGAATATCCAGCCGAATGGTGTTGCCTACGATCAGCAGCACAGCCAGGCCAAGCAGGATCGCGATCGCGGTCACGCCGCGGCGCGCGATGTTCATGATCGCCTGCAGCCTTTGCAGCCATTCCATGTCCAGTTGCGCCAGGTCCACGGCGGGCAGGGTATTCAGCGCCGCCAGCAAAGAGTTGGCCTCTAGCGGCCGGCGCGTGTCCGCCGCCGGCGTCACCACCACCACCGACGGCAACGGATTGCGTTCGAGCTTGTCCAGGGCGCCGCCGAATCCGGAGTTTTCCTGAAATTCCGCCATCGCCTGCGCGGCGCTGATCAGCCGTACGGATTCCACGTCACCGCGTTGACCGATCTCCGCCGCCACGTCCCGCGCTGCTGCCAGCGGCGTATCTACTTTTAGAAACAGCGAAATGCTGGCGGTGTTGTCCCAGCCGCCGGCGATAGTCTGTAGGTTGGCGAGTAGCACGTACAGACCACATGGCAGCGCCAGCGCGATGCCGATTACCGCGGTGGTCATAATACTGGAGAGCGGCGCGTGCCAGATTCTCCCCAGGCTTGCAAGCAAGGTGCGCAGATGCGCTTGCCCGTAGATATAAAGCTTTGCGCCCAGCGCGGAGCGCGTAAATATCGCGCCGCGTGCCATCTTATCCTTACTCCGAAGCGTGCCGCGCCAGCATTGACGCGCGTATGCGGTTTCGGGATGGCATCGATCTGTTCTTCTAAAGGGCGCTCGCCGTGCGCGGTTGTTCATCCCTTTCGGCTTGCACGAGTCGGCCATTCTGCAAGGTGATGATGCGCTTGTTGAAGCGGCTGATCAGATCGATGGCGTGGCTGGCGACCAGCACCGTCACGCCCACCTGATTGAACTGTTCCAGTAACTGCATAATTTCCTCTGAAAGCGCCGGATCCAGATTGCCGGTGGGCTCGTCCGCCAGCAGGATCGGCGGCCGGTTCACCACCGCGCGCGCGATGCTCACGCGCTGCTGTTCGCCGCCGGACAAGGTGATGGGCAGCGCGTTCTCGCGCTTGAGCAGGCCGAGCTTGTGGAGTGCGGCGCGGGTGCGCTTGCGGACCTCGGGTTGTGGTACGCCGGCGATGACCAGCGGCAGCGCGACATTATCGAATACCGTGCGATCGTGAAGCAGCTGGTAATTCTGGAATACCAGCCCCACTTTGCGACGCAGCAACGGGATGCGCCGACGCGAGAGATTGGTAACGTTGCGGTTGTCGATGACGATCTGTCCACGGCTGGGCCGCTCGATGGCAGCTATCAGCTTCAGCAAGGTGCTCTTGCCCGCACCCGAGTGACCGGTAATAAATACCATCTCCCCGCGATCGATGCGAAAAGTAAGCCGGTTCAGGGCCTCAAAGCCGGTGGGGTAGCGCTTGCTGACGT
>JACCYU010000256.1 GCA_013696315.1 Gammaproteobacteria bacterium
CCGAAGCGCTTTTGCGTCATGCGCGACAACGTGCTGTGAGAATCCAGGATTTCCAGCAGACGGCGGCTGGTCTCAGCGGCGACGCGATTCGCGAGCGCGTCTCCGTATTTCGATTGCAGATCCGCGAACCGATCCAGCTCCAGCAATACCAGGATAAATGAACAATCGTGAGTACCCGCGCACTTGCTGACCGCGCATTGCAGGCGATCCACGAAGAGCGCCACGTTCGGCAGCCCGGTCCTGGAATCGTACAGGGACCGGCGCGTAAGTCGTCGCTCAGCAAGTTTGCTCTTGCTGATGTCCACGATATAGCCCTCGATCCCGAGCAGGTCTCCGTTGGTGGAAAAGATCCCTTTGCCCTGTTCCCTCACCCACTTTTCCTTATTCCCCCGGGTGATAAGCCGATACTCAACATCGAACGGCCGGTTGTCTCCCAGCGCGCTCTGCACTTCATTCCAGATTCGCTGGCGATCATAAGTGTGAATGAGGCGCGCATAGGGCAGCGTTTTGTTGTTGACGATGTCTTCCGGCGAATAGCCAGTCAGCGCCACACTGCCAGTGCTCGCGTAATCCATTGTCCAGTCGTGATCATTGCGACAGCGATAAACCATGACCGGCAGGTTACCGATCAGGCTCTCCAGGGACCGCTGGTTGGCACCCCGCAGCTGCTCGCTTTTGACGCGTCCGGTGATGTCGCTCGCGGCGCCGGCCATCTCGACGACAACACTCGGGTCGTGGTGGGCGAAAGTCGGATGGGCGCGTATTTCAATCCAGCGTGAACCGCCATCCCTGTGCAGGCATCGAAGGTCCATGATTGCCTCTTCCTCGGCCGGCAGCGTAGCAAGCAGTGCGATATACGCCTGGCAGCGAGCGCGATCTTCAGGATGTGCGTAATCAGACAGTGGGACGCCGATGCTCTCACGCGCACCGAAGCCCGTGAGCCTGTGCCAGTTCGGGCTCAGAAAGGTCAGGACGCCCCAGGGATCGGTGCGGAGCAAGACGCGCCACTGACTGCGCACCAGGTCGCGGTAATCTGACTGAGAGCAGTTACCCGCAGTCGTTGCCAAGCCTGCCCGGAGGCCACCTCGAAATTTGCCCAGCACGCTTCCCCCAACCGCCCATCACACAGCTACAAGTTCATATCCTGGGTCCACAACCTACGGGTGCATGACCTGGAAGGGCGCGCTTGCGGCAGCGCGCACGCAGGGCCCACGCCCGCGACACCTGCTCAACAGAAACGACGTGCTTTACAGAGGCAACGGGGACGCAATGCCACGCACGTCACTGAAGATCGAGCACCTATCGTGCGCCGATTCCGTGGATTGCCAATGCCGCACAAGAGGTAAACCTTTGGGGATAGTCTCGCCGTCTTCCTGTCGTCGGCCTGCGCCGAGTGATGCGCGCGCGGGAAGCCGGCAGCGCGCAAAGCTATCTTTTTTCCCGGCCCAACACCCACACGGCGGCTTCCAGCCGCGAGCGCAGGTTCAGTTTGCGCAGCAAGTTCTTGACGTGCACCTTCACGGTGCCATCGCCGATGTGCAGTCTGCGCGCAATTAACTTGTTGCTCATGCCTGCCGCAAGCAGTTCCAGGATCTCATGTTCCCGCTCCGTGAGGTTTGCGTCAGCCACTGGACGCGCGCGGTTATCCTCGCACAGTGCGTGCGCGAGCATGCCGGCCACGGATTGATCGAGCACCACCTGTCCCCTGACGGCACTACGCAGTTTGGCTAGCAATACTTCGGGTTCCATGTCCTTGAGCAGGTAACCATCAGCCCCACTGCGCAAGGCTGCGATCAAATCCTCGCTCGCGTTTGATACCGTCAGGATAATAACAAGTGAGTTCAGGTCGGCTTCTTTGAGCGCGGAGAGTGTCTGGACGCCGTTCATGTCGCGCATGTTGAGATCAAGCAGGATCAGGTCAGGTCGTGTGGCGAACGCCAGATCGATGCCTTCCTGCCCCGAAGCGGCCTCGCCGACGATCGCGAATTCAGGCGCCATGGCCAGAAGCTGCGCCACACCTTTTCGAAACAAGGGGTGATCGTCAATGATGAGCACAGACTGTGTCTCAACATCGTTCATGGCCGCATCTGATCCGCGAGTGGATGCGGTTGCGCTGAGCCCGGGGTTGCGCCAAGTGGTGGGAGGCTCACGCAAATCCGCGTACCGCCGTCCGGACTGCGCAGCACGCGCATGTCGCCCCCCAGACCGTGGGCGCGCTGCTGCACGATCACCAGTCCGTAATGCTGGTCAGGGCTATGCGGTTGATCCATGCCTACGCCATCGTCGTCGACCGTGACACGCACGACGCCAGACCCGTCCGTGCACAGCGAAACATCGGCGCGTCTGGCCTGCGCGTGACGAACGACGTTACACACGCACTCACGCACGATCTGCAATATGTGCATCTCTTCATCTACCGACAGCAGACCGTCGGGCACGCGATTGTCCAGCGTGAACGCAACACTGCTCAGATTTTCAAACTCCTCCACCGAATCCTTAAGCGCCTGACCGAGTGTCCGGCCATTCATGGTCAGGCGGAAGGTTGTAATGAGCTCCCGCAGCTGACGATAGGCCAGATTCAGACTGGTGCGTAACTCCTGCAAGACTGCGTCGGCGTCCGCATGATTCAAGGTCGGAATCTCCCGGCTGGACTGCAGCAGGCTCTGCAATCTGCTGGTCTGGATCTTGAGGTAAGTCAATGACTGGGCCAACGAGTCATGCAGCTCGCGCGCGATGACGGCGCGCTCCTCGCATAGCGCCACGCGCCGGTTAAGCCGGGCGCGCTGCGCGCTGCAGATGATCGCCGCAAGATGCTTGCCCACCCCGGCGAGAAGCGCCGTCTCCGCGCTAGTCAAAAGCAGCGTGGATTGCCTCTTGACCAGCAGCAGCCCTTTCTTTACCCCGTCACTCGCAGTCAGCAGGACAGCAATGATCTGCGTGCCAGGGTGCGGCGGATCGGCCAGGGTCAGGATCGCCTCCAGATCGTTCAAACCCGACGTGGGCACTCGCTCCCGCACCAGGTCCACGAAGCCGTCGCGCTCCGCGGGATCGGTGCACGCCAGCGGTAAGCCATGAGTGTCAAAGTCGTTGAAGATAAATATCGCGCTGCAATTGGCGCCAATCAGGCGCTCGATTTCACGCAGCAGAAGCTGGAACGATTCCGGTGATTGCGGATTGTCTACAAATCCGGCCAGGACAGTCTGTAGTAACGCCAGAGTCTGGTCAGTCTGCGCTGAAAGCTCCCCGCGCGAAGCTTCGGGACGCGCCGCCTGCGCGTGTCGCTCTTCGTCTTCGCCTCGCAGCGGCGCGGCGTCTTGTGTCCTGCCTGTTCTGCGCAGCATGATCGCCGTCACCAGCAACGCCAGCAGTGCGGCATAGTGGATAGCGTTCGGGACATGACTGGTTACTGCGGCAGGTCGAGCGCTACTGTAAAGCCACGCGTCGAGAACGCTGCTCCCGATTGCGATCATGGCTAAAATTATCAGCGTCGTGAACAGATAGGCGCGGCGATTCGACTTGATCTGATGGTAGAAGGCCAGCACCGCCGCGCCGTGGTGCAATCGCACATAGCCACTTGCCAGCATAGGCTTAGCCTTGAGGTTTTTGCCTTCGGTCAGACTAGCATAGACCTCGTGAGATTGAACATCGGCTAGTTAGAGCGGCCCCAAGGCCGCGGATGATTCCGCTCAAAGCGCCCGGTATCTGGGCGATATGACATCAGCCTTCGGCAAACCTTGACGATTCCCAATCGACACACTGCGGCGCACGACGCCGTTTATTGAAAGTGGTTTTTCAGTTCGTCGGCGATATCGAAGATATTCGCCACCACGCCGTAGCGCGCGATGTTGAATATCGATGCCTCCCGATCGGTGTTGACGGCGATGATGTTCGACACGTGTTTCATGCCCGCCATGTGCTGCACGGAACCCGAAATCCCCATCGCGATATAGACCTTGCAGCTGCCTACCGTCTTGCCGGACTGCCCGACCTGACGCGACTTGGGCAGCCAGCCGTTGTCCGCGATCGGGCGCGAACATCCCAGGGTGAAGCCGACGAGGTCCGCCAGTTCCTGAAACTGCTCGACGTTTTCTTCGTCGCCGATGCCGCGGCCGATGGATAGCATGTATTCGGCCTGCGCGATGTCCACGTCGCCGGCGGAGTCGGGTTCGATATAGCGGATGTGCTCCGTGCGCGCCCTGGTTTCCGGCGCTTCGAAACTGCTGACCTGCGGATCGCCCTGGCCCTCCGCAGGCTCAAACGTGTTCCCGCGCACCGTCAGCAGCACGGTCTCTTTGCCTGGAAAATCGACCTCCACATGGATTTTCTCGGCGTAGCCGGCCCGGGTTGCGATCAGTTCGTCGCCTTCATACTTGAAGTCGAACACGTCGGTCGCACAACCGCACATTTCGCGCGCGGCTACCGCAGGCACGTAGCCCCAGGCATCGACACTGTGCGGCACTAAAACCACGCTCGATTTGCGTTCGCGCATCAGCGCCTGAAGCGTCGCCGCATAGATGTCCGCCTGAAAGTGGTCCGTTGGGATGACTGCCTTGATTACCTCGTCCACGCCGTCGATCTTGAGCTGGGCTACATACTGGTCCAGGTCTTTGGCCATCACCAAAACCGCGATCGGCTGCTCTTTTGCCTGCTTAAGCCGCCTGGCCGCCGTAATTGTCTCCAGGCTCGCCGGGTTCAGCTCGCCCCGGCGGTGTTCCGCGACAACGATTATTCCGCCCATAGTCAAGCGCCTCTCAGTTCGTTGATGATCTCGGCAAGTCGCGCGGACTGTTCGGCCGGCGTACCCTCGATGAACTCCGCCTGCCCTTTTTCCGGAATCCGCATGCGCCGTATATGAAACAGCGACCCTGCCTCGCCGACCTGATCGTCGCTCAGACCGAGGTCGGTGTGC
>JACCYU010000257.1 GCA_013696315.1 Gammaproteobacteria bacterium
TGGCGGCGGATCGGGATCGGGCAGCGGCGGCGGCGGATCGGGATCGGGCAGCGGCGGCGGCACCGGATCGGGATCGGGCAGCGGTGGCGGCGGATCGGGATCGGGCAGCGGCGGTGGCACCGGATCGGGATCGGGCGGCGGCGGGGGAAGCCCCCCGTCGTCATCGTCGATATCGTCGGCTGAGTCCTCACGCTCGATTCGAATCGCAATCAGCGCGTCGCCGCGACGGAAAGCCGTGGCATTCAGCACATCGCCGGTGTGAATGTCGGTAAGGCCGAAAGGCCGAAGCTCCAGCTCGCTGTCGTCCACAAACGTCGTATCGTCACCCATCGAGACGGTATTCAACTGTCCATCGATGCCGCTCGTGAGGGTGACCGTGCCCGCGGCCGGATCAACCTCGAAGACCGTACCCCCAACCTGGAATATTACTTCGGGTAACTGAAACCCGATTTCCTCGGCTATAAGCACACCGTCCGCCCCGATCACGCCCTCGACTTCGAGCAGCATGTCCTGGACGAGGTCGGCCACGGTGCCGTCCTCGTACTCAGTCGCCGGCGTGGTGGTTACGCGCTGGCCGCCAACTTCAAAGTCGGTGGGCGATGTGAAATCCGTGATCGGGCTTTCGAGATCCACGTCCTCGCCCGCTACGGCCCCCAGGGAGTCGTCAACCACCTGCACCACATTGGCGATCAGCTCGCCACTCAAGAGATCGACGTCGCTCGCGACATCGACCAGCACACCGTTGGCGAGATCGTCATCCAGCAGCTGTGGCGCGGAGAACCGCACGGTCAAATCGCCGATCTCGAAGGTCAGATCGGTTTCATCCAGGCCGCTGACAAAGCCGCGAATCTCGGTGGAGCTGACGCCGGGAATGAACAGCGTCTGCGTCCTGAAGATACTCGTCGCGGTGATGCTGTTGTCGGCGTTGACGAAACCGCTGACCTCCAGCACGTTGCCCGGCAGCAGTTCCGACACGCCGCCGAAATTGCCGAGCACCGTCGCCGGCGTGATGATAACCGGCTGACCCAGCACTTCGATCTCGCCGTCGTCGATCGCGGGCACATTCGTGACCACACCGTTCACCACTGACTCGTACATCACCTGTTGCGCGACGCCAGTGCGGCCGTTTTCGTCGAAGGTGCCCGTGACCGTGACCACTTCGCCGACATTGAAGTCGGATTCCGTCGCGGGCTGCCCGCCGCGCGTGAACTGGGCCTGGCTGGTGTCGAATTCGATCCCGTTGACGAAGATACTGCCGAACGCGGTAACCGTACCGTTCGATATGCCCGTGCCGCGATACCGCCGCCGGCGAGCGTGCCACCGCCTCCACCACAGCTCACGCTGAGCATTGAGCTCAAGGCCATCAGCAGTACGGCCAGGCGCGCGGTCATCGTTAGTCCTCTTGGCCCATGTCGGTTTCAAAATAATAAATGCCGAGCCCGGCGCGCTGCCGGCCACTCCCTTCAAGCTGCGGATTGACGTCGCGATCACGGGCCGCCAGCCAGCGGTCGAATTCTTCCAGCAATTCCTGGGCCTTCCTGTTTACGATGACCTTGAACTCGCCCACCGCTTCCGTCGGCAGGTTGTCGTAGGCCACCTTGCGCTGGAAACGGGGGTCAGCGTCGCCGGTGGTTATATTATGCGTGATCGTGGTCAACAAGTCCGCGACATCGATGCCGAGGATGCTCACTTTTTCGATCTCACTCCCGCTGGGCACGTACGCGCGGACGCGCAGTCGCAAGTAGCCGGTATCGGTGATCTCCGCGGCGCCGACGCGCAGCAGTTCGTCGCGAATGGCGCGCACGGGCACATCACCGGAGAAGCGCTTGACGAGGTCGGCGAAGCTGCCTGCTTCGCCTTCCGGGGGTAAGTCGATCGGTTCGCCGGCCGCATCGGTGAAGCGCGGATCGCGCCGCCAGCCGGAGATGACGCGGGCCGCACGATTGTAATGTGCGATCGCATCGGCGTCATCGGCGGTGGGCAGGCTTTGTATGCGCCGCACCTCCTTGCGCGTTAACCCGGTCATGATGGAGACTCGAGAGATTGTCTGTTTGCGACCCGGAATGCCAAATTCCTGCCCGGCCACGTCAACATACACGCGTTTGGCCAGGTCGCTGAATGCCCCGTATGGCATGCTTTGGCGCAATAGCACCCGTACCAGCGGGTACAGCAGCCGGTTGACCGCCGCGGATATTGCATTAGTAAGATCGAGAGCCATACTTTGGGTACTTACCCCTGATGCGCGTCATTTCTGAAGCGTTGCACTATCCTGTGTCGTGTGGTGTGTCCTGGTTTGGGAAAATATACCCAAGGCAACGATCAATAATAGGGTCCATTATTCATATATGTCAATCAGCCCCGCATCGCGTCGCATCACGCCTGCATAAACCCGGTATGAGCAAGGGATTAACGCGGGCCCGAAATTGCCACGGGATATGTGGGCCGCACGGAATAAGCTCGTGAAACTTGCGATCATGGTGAACGGCGACCCGTTTACGCATCAGGCGGCCGGCACCGCGTATCACTTTAGCCGCGCGGCGCTGCAAAAAGGCCACGAAATTCTGCGGGTTTTCTTCTATCACAACGGTGTCCATGCCGGCACCCGACTGAACGTCGCACCACAGGACGAAAGCGATTTACCCGGGCTTTGGCACGAGCTCGGCGCACAATACGGGCTCGATCTGGCCGTGTGCGTCAGCGCCGCTCAGCGCCGGGGCGTGCTGGATAGCAGGGAAGCGCAACGTCATGGCAAAGACGGCGACAATCTGGCGCCGGGCTTCCGCATCGCCGGCCTGGGGCAATTGATAGAAGCCGGCATCGACGCCGAGCGGCTGGTGGTATTCGGTGATTGAAGAACACGCCTCGCCCGCAAAAGCCGGCAGTGAGCGAACGCTCAGGGGTTTGGCGATCAACGCCGTGGCATAAACGGGTACTGTCGTATGACCAACAAAGTGGCACCGAATAGCCGCATCAAGAAGTTCATGTTAGTGAACCGCAAGCCACCCCACGGCAGCATCTACGCCCAGGAGGCGCTCGAGATTGCACTCATTGCGGGCGCGTTCGATCAGGATGTGAGCTTGGCGTTCCTCGACGACGGGATTTATCAGCTCGTAGCAAAACAGGACACGCAATGGATCGGAGCCAAGAATTTTTCGAAAACTTTTCGCGCGCTTAAGGATTTCGGGGTCAGTAAGCTTTACGTGGAACGCGAGTCGCTACAGGCACGCGGCCTGGACGCCACGGATCTGCTCGTCGAGGCCGCGCCTGTCACGGCACAGGCGCTGGCCGAGTTAATGGCGCAGCAGGATGTCGTACTCAGCTTTTAGCGCCTCGCCATGACAACGCTGCACACGGTAAACAAGTCGCCGTTCAGCCACGCCGCGCTGGAAAGCTGTTTGCGCCACGCCATTACCGGGGCCAGCATCCTGTTGATCGAGGATGCTGTCTACGCCGCGTTAAGCCAGACGACATTCGTCGATACAATAAACAGCGCCATGAAAAATTTGTCGTTCTATGTGCTGGAGCCGGACTTGCGGGCGCGCGGCTACGACCAGGTTCAGGTGATTGATGGCGTCAAACTCATTGACTATCGCGGTTTTGTCGATCTTGTTGTCGAGCATCACAGCGTACAGGCGTGGCTTTGAACCCGACTTGGATTATCCGGCGACACTGGTACCGGCCCGCCACTCGCTTATATCAGCTGATTATGATCCTGGAGATCGACGACAAACTTTACGAGACTGATCCGGAAGGCTATCTCAAGGATATCGAGGCGTGGACGCGAGAGGTCGCGCGCACGATGGCCGGCCGTGACGGCGTGACCCTCACCGAAGAACACTGGGAGGTCATTCATTTTCTGCGCGATTACTACCACGAGTACGGCATCGCGCCGTCGGTGCGCGTGCTGGTTCGCGCGGTCGGCGAGCGTCTGGGTCAGGACAAGGCGAAGAGCGCCTATCTCTACCGGCTGTTTCCCGAAGGTCCCGCCAGGCAGGCCTGCCGATACGCCGGGCTGCCCAAGCCCACTGGATGTGTTTGAACGTAAAGGTCGGTTAACCTTCAACCAGCGGACTGCGGCGTTCGTTCGGTGCGATCTATCGCCACATTGCGTATGAAAATGACCTGCCAACCAATCGACGAGGCCAGCAAATCCGACGCAATTCCAGCATGCCACGGCCGACCCGGCTCTCCCGCGTGAACGTTTTAGTTCATCGCCTTCAAAGTCTCTCGCATTTCATGCGATTATGAGTACGATAATATAAATCACGCGCCATTATATTTTGTAGGTGTTCATTATGCTCGAACTGTTGCGTAGCCCCTGGACGTTAGAAGATTTCCTTACCTGGGAAAACAGTCAACAAGAGCGATATGAATTCGTCGACGGAATCGTGCGGATGATGGTTGGCGGCACGATTGCGCACAACACGATCACACTCAATTTGGCCAGCGCCCTGCGTTCTGGTCTGCGCGGTTCAAATTGCCGCGTTTTTATGTCCGACGTGAAGCTGGTGTCATCGCAAACCGGCGAAGCGGCTTATCCGGATGTCGTCGTTACCTGTCAGCTGATTAATCCCAAGGACAACCGTGTTACTGAGCCAACGCTAATTGCCGAAGTACTGTCGCGCTCGACTGCCGATTACGATCGCGGCGCAAAATTCGAAATGTACAAAGCGATTCCGTCGGTTCGTTATTGCCTGCTGATTGCCCAGGACCGGCGGCAGGTTGATTTGTACCGGCGCACCGCCACTGGCTGGGATCTCACGCGCCTTGAGCAAGCAGATAAGATTGAGCTTTCCGAATTCGGCTGGACGCTGGACCTGAATACTGTTTACGAGGATTGCTTATAGATCAAATCGGTCTGCCATAAGCACATAGCCGTAGCTGTAGCGGTTCAGACTCTGGCCGTTGTGTGGAAACTGCACGAACGGATCGGCGGAGATGAAGCGGCCCAGCGCCGGATAGTACACGCGTCCGTTCAGGTGTATTAAACGCGCGTCGTCCAGGTGCTCGTGACCGGTGAAACCGCGCGGCGTCACCGCCGAACTCTGTTGCCCCGCAGCGTCGCTCCAGTCGGGCTGCCGGCGCTTGCCCCAGGCGTCGTAGGCGAGGCGCTCGACCACCTCGCCGGAGACACGCGTGAACGCGTCGATGCTCCCTAAGTGATCCCGATACACGTAGCGCGTGTCATTGCCGCCCGAACTGCGGGTGATGCGCAGCGCCACTAACTGGCCGTTGGCGTAGATAGAGTGCCGGCGGGTAGTCAGACTGCCTTTGTTCACGTGCTCGTACAGCCCGCCGACGTAGCGCGTGGTCTCGGTGCTGCCGCTGCCGGTTAGCACCTGCTTGAAGCGCGACCGATCCGATCCATAGTGAAAGTACGCGACGCTGACGCCGCGCGTGATCCTGGTGGGCAGGTTGGCGC
>JACCYU010000258.1 GCA_013696315.1 Gammaproteobacteria bacterium
GTTTCAGCAGACGCGCGATCTGCCATTGCCATCGGTATGAGATTTCAGGCGCATCGGCCTGCTGCGCGGCAAAAAGCGCCTGGCGGGTAAGCTGCAGGGCCTCCCGCGGGCGTTGTTCAAGCGCGTACATTTGACCTAGATAACCCCTCGCATACGAAACGGCCCGCAGATCGCCGAGACTTTCGCCTATGGCCGTCGCGTCCACAAATGCGCGGTAGGCTGCTGACACCCAGCGCGCCTTCATGTCCTTCGACGCGTCTATGGAGGGGGCGGTGTAAAGTTTCTGAAACATATTCCCAAGCGCGATCAGCCCAAATGCGCCCTCGTGCGAAGGGGGCGGTTGCCTGATGTGGGTCGCAGCGCGTGTGAGCAATGTGTCCGCGTCGCTATGATCGTTATCTCGCAGGGCGAGCCTGGCGAGACCGGCTACGGCCTTGGCGCGCTCGAACTGGAGATTCGAACTCCGCTTGCCAAACCGTCCGGCGAGTTGAGCGCTCTCCCTGTAGCGGGCTCGCGCCCGGGTATCTTGCCTCCGGTCGCTCAGGAGTTTGCCCAGGTTATTCAGGTTCGCGATCGTGAGGTGCCGGTTCCCGTTCGCGCGCGCCAGTGCAAGGCTCGCCCTTAAATGCCGCGAGGCCTGTTTCGTCGATCCCGTGACCAGATGGACTTTGCCAAGACTGCCCGTGACCGCGGCCATGCGGCCCTCGTCATCGATTTGCTCCGCTGTCTCGCGTGCGGCGAGCAGTGTGCTCAAAGCAATCGGATATTGTCCCAGCGCCTGATAGGCATCGGCGCTCAGCACCAGGGCATCGATGTGTTCTGCGCGGTTGCCCCGCGCCGCGTATGACTTCGCGGCCTCGCGCCAGGCGCTTGCCGCTTGTTCAAAAGCGCCGCGCTGGAAGGCACGCCGGCCTTGCGCGATCCGCTGGTCGATCTGATGGCTGCTCGCGGGGGACGCCGCGGCGGCTAACTTGAGGTGCGCCGTGACTGGACAGAGCGCCGCGACGCTGAGCAACAGACCCGATAAACCGGCGGCGCCTACCGAGGCAAGTAACGTCTTCATATTCGGTTACCGCGCAGCTTAGCTTATTCGCTACTCGATGAAGTATATATCGTTGTTTCCCAGGCAACGAAAAACCCCAGGCTCGGATCCGAGCCTGGGGTACTGCCTTGCGCATTTACTACTGGCCGTAGGTGGGCGAGACGCCATACATATAGCCGCTCGGGTCGATCTGCCAGTAGGTGCCGATAGGGTCCACGTGGTAATTCGAACCGTTGTAAGTGTTGACGGTGCCAGGCTGCCATGTATAGGGCAGCACCTCGTTCGACCCCGTGTACGAGTTGTAGAAAGTCCCGTTGCCGCCCAGCCCGTAGCCGGCTTCGACCTGGTTATCGAAATAGCCCTGGTTCAAACCAGCGAGAGCGTCCGCGCTTCCCTGTTGCGCGTCCCAGTAACCTTGGATGGCGGTGTGGTACTGGTTGGCGATCTGTGTCGAGGTTGCGCCGTAGGCAGCATAACCCTGTGGCGTGTAGCCGCCGGTCGCGGCCCAGCCATAAGCATACTCAGCAAGCGTACCGCCGCCGCCGTTTGCAAGATGTTGCTGATATTGCGCCTGAATCTGCGGGTCGCCCATGTTCTGCTGAACCAGGTTCTGCTGAAACTGTGCGATCTGCTGGCCTAGCGGGTCAGTCCCGGCCATGATCTGAGCGAATATGTCCGTCTTGCCCTGCACGCTATCCATCTCAGCGGAAGTCATGGCTTCGGCCTGAACGCCTTCGAGAGTCGAGAACTGATCGCTGGCATTGGCGGTCGTCAGGGTGATGACCAGGATGGTCCCGATTGAAAGTGATTTAAGCTTCATGTTCGTGTCTCCGTTGAGTGGGTTGCGTCGTGTTCCGACGGGGCCAGTAGACCACTCTTGCCGTGCGGCAAGCAGTGAAGTAAAACAACTCAGGATCGGAGCGCCTGTGAAGTACCTCACTCGCGAGGGAATAACGCTCCACTCAGTCGCGCGCGGGTTGGTCTGTTCCCGCCGAATTTCGGGCGAAGGGGCGAGTATCGGTCGTCGTTTCATGCTGCCGCGCGGCTACGAACGTTTTGTGGTCGCCGAGCTGTACCCGGCGAGGACGTCCATCGTCGGAACCGGCCGCCCGCAAAATCTTTTGAAATAGCTTCTCAACCCACATCCCCGCACAGATGCGTATCAAGCCGGAAATGGACCTGATGATTACTGTCCGTAGGTCGGATAGACCGGGTAACCGTAGCCGCTAGGGTCAAGCTGGTAATACTGTCCGTAGGAGTCTACGTAATAGGTCTGATTGTTATAGCTATTGAAGGTGTCGGGCTGCCAGGTGTAGGGCAGAATATAGTTCGAGCCGTTCGGATCCTGGTACGTCCCAGTGTTCGTAAGCACGTTTCCAAAATTGGTTGCGGTATTGGAACGACTGATACCGTCAGCGGTAATCGCCTCGTTGAAGCCGTTCATTGCCTGCCCCACGCCGTTGAGACCGGCTTGCCCTGACGCAATGTAACCCGCTTGGGCCGCGGGCGACCCTCCAAAGAAATAGGCGAACTGCTCGAAGCTATTCGTGCCGCCAGTCTGCAGATACTGATTATATTGCTGCTGAACATACGGGTTGCTCATCAACTGCTGCTGGGCCTGTTGCATCGAAGCCCCGGCTTGGTTAAATGAAGCTTGTAGTTGGGCCATCTGGTCGCCGAAAAAGTCATTTTTACCCTGCACGCTTTCAATCTCGGCCGAGCTCATGGGTTCGGTCTGAACGCCTTCGAGCGTGGAGAACTGATCAGCGGCATTGGCGGTTACCAGGGCGACGCTCAAGATGGTCCCGATTGAAAGTAGTTTGAGTTTCATGTTCGTGTCTCCGTTGAGTGGGTAGCGTGATGTTTCGACGAGGCCAGTAGACCACTCGTGACTTGCGCGAGCAGTGAGTTACTTCACTCCGAGCCGGAGCGCCTGTGAAGTAACTCACTCGGCATGGGACTCTTGCCGCTGCCGCTGCCGCGCATGGCCCTCGGCTGCCAGGCGTGCGCCCACTGGCGTGAGGTGTACAAGTAAGCGTTCAACGCCGACGCAATGTGCGGCCGATCGACGAGATACGGTACAGGAACAGGAACCGCTTCGGGCTTAAGTTAGAACCCGAACCCGAGCGTCGGGTCCGGGTCGCACCTCAAGTCTCCTCTAGCGTCCGTAGGTGGGATCGACACCGTACATCCAGCCGCTGTTGTTCGGGTCGATCTGCCAGTACTGGCCATGGGGGTCTACGTAGTAGTTTTGATTGTTGTAGCTATTGACTGTATTAGGTTGCCAGCCGTAAGGGAGCACCTGATTCGTACCGTCGTACGAACTGTAGTAACCGCCGTTGCCCATGAGTCCGTTGCCGGCTTCAACCTGATTGTTGAAATAGCCCTGGTTGAGACCGGCGATGGCAGCGGCGGAGTTAGCCTGCGCTGCCCGGTACTCGGCCATCGCTTGTTGCTGTTCGTTAGCGATTTGGGCCGAGGTCGCTCCATACGCGGCATAGCCCTGCGCGGTATAGCCTCCGGTCGCGGCCCAGCCATAGGCGTATTCCTCAATGGTGCCGCCGCCGCCATTCGCTAGATGCTGTTGGTACATCGCCTGGATTTGGGGATTCCGCACATTCTGCTGCACGATGCCCTGTACGGTTTGATGCATCTGCTGAGCGAGAGGGTCGGTCCCGGCCATGATTTGATCGTAGATACTTTGGGCGTGAGCGGTCCCGAGGCTAAGGGCTACACCAGTCGCCGTTAAGAGTGCCGCGAGTTTCATGATGAAGTCTCCTAAGTGAATGTTGTCGATCGTGTTTTGCCGGGGTCAGTAGACCGCACTTGCGCTGCACGGCGCAGTGAAGTAACTCACTTCCGCTCGGAGTAGCCGTAGGGTAACTCGCTCGAACTGGCTAATTTAAGAACCGCCTTTTTACTCCAGTGGAACATCGCGCTGAGTCATTCGCTGACAACGCTTCCTGTTGAGTGTGGCCGCCTGCGCGGCAGCCAGGCGCGTTCGCGTTTGCTTCCACTTCGGCCTTACAACGGCCAAGGTTGATTTGTCCTGGTCTGTGCAAAGCCCTCGCATGGAAAACTCCACCGTAACCGAGGCGAGGAGGGGCGTTAAGGCGCGGCTGACGCGAAGCAAAAACCCAGGCCCGAGACTCGGGCCTGGGAACAGGTTCGTTGCGAGGTTATGTTGAGGGTAGTGCGAGCGCTCGTATTAATCTGGTGATGTCCCGTACTGCACAAGTCACATGAAATATCGACAAGTACGTCCAGTATCACCAGTCGGCTTATAGCTGACCACCTAGCAGATTCTGAACCGCGCCCCAATGCCAGGTGTACAGGTCGTACCAGCCTTGGTAATCCGCCACCGCGCCCTGGTATTGGTCAAAGGCAATCTGCCAGTCGTTGGCGATGTCCGCCGAGACCCCGATCCAATTGGCAATGCCTTGAGGTGAAAAGCCTCCGGTCCCGGCCCATTGATAAGCAAACACTTCGAAGGTGCCGCTGCCGCCATTATCAATCCAGGCGTTATACGCCGCCTGCACCTGCGGGTTGGCCATGGTCTCCTGAGTGATGCCATTCACCGTACCGTACATCGCGGCTCCCAGAGCTGCATCCTGAGCGAGTAAGTAATCGAGATACGATTTTCCCTGCACGGCGTCCATCTCGGCCGCGGTCATGGCTTCGGCCTCGATGCCTTCCAGCATTGAGAACTGCTCGTCGGCGTGGGCGGTCGTCAGCGCAAGGCCCAAGATGGTCGCGATCGAAAGTGATTTGAGTTTCATGGTCAAGTCTCCTGAGTGAGTGGGTTGTGTCGTGTTTCGACGCAGCCAGTAGACCGCACTCGCCATAGGTGGGCAGTGAACCAGCTCACTCGGGCCTGGCTAGAATGTGAAGTAACTCACTCCCATGCGCCGATCGCACTGGCTCCGCGCATCACCACTCAATACCAGGTAACAGGCTCGCCCGAACTCCACGCATGCAGGTTCAGCAACATTTCCGCTTGTCTACACCGATTGCTCCGGGCGTGTTCGTCGCTCGCTCCGACGGAACGGCCCATCCGCTGTGATCCGGTTCATAGGTAGCACGTCTTGCGCGTGCGTTAATGGCTCCGCGGCCGAGTGTACCGACACAGCGGATCGGACCGCCAAACACTTTCGTAACACTATCTTTCGGAGCGCAATGACATGAACATCAAGACGAGCATTGTAGGAACCTTTTTGGCACTGAGCACGGCGCCGGCGATGGCGACAACCTTTTCGGTCGCGGTAAATGACTTCAACACGGACGGCGTGCTGGACACCGCCGTGATGGCTATGGATTATCCAAACCAAAGCACCACAGGCGTGTACTTTGGCGACGGAACCGGGAACATGACGCCGGGATCGTCCTGGTTTCTGGGTGATGAGAACAATCTGGACATCGCGGCGGGTGACCTCAACGGCGACGGTATCGGTGACCTCGCCGTCGCGTCTGGTAACGGCATCTTTGTCTACCATGGCGACGTGAGCGGCGGTTTCACCACGGGCGCAACCCTGAACGCAAATGCCAAGCAAGTTTATGTAGGCGACTTCAATCGCGATGGCTTGCTCGACATCATTCAGTACTACGCCTCCATTGATGTCCCTGCCAGCGTGTCCGTCTTCTTCGGTTACGGTGACGGCGGTTTCTCTGACAGCGTCAAAGTGATCGAAGCGGTCGATGGTGGTCAGATGATGGCGCTGGACGTTAACGGCGACGGCATGCTCGATGTCATGTTCTATTCGCAAGGCAGCGTGACGGCGGCATTTGGCGACGGAGCAGGTGGCTTCACGGTGCAACCGGCCGGCGTACTTGGCAGGGTCGCAGAGGGCGGCGCAACTTCGATGACCGGCGGCGACTTCAACGGGGACGGCATCGCGGATATCGCGGTTAATTCCGACGGAGCACGAATAATCTTCTTCGCCGGCAGCGGAACCGGCGGCTTCACGCAATACGCCAGCGTGTTTGGGTCCTCGCAACCGGACTCCGTCAGTGATCCGATCGTCGCGGGCGACGTTAATGCCGACGGCATGCAGGATCTGATCGTTGTGGACTCCGCAACCGGCGCGGTGTCCGCCGTTCTTGGCTACGGCGACGGTGTTTTCCTTGAGTCTGCCGCAACGACGGGTTGGGACTCGTGCCAGAACATGGTCGATCAAGATTACGCTATTTTTTGCGGCTTTTGATCGAGTCAACAAGCTCCGATAAGCGGTCTCGAAGCTTGTCGGAAGGAGCGGGCCTTTGCCCGCTCTTTTTTTACCTGCGCCGTATTGCGGTGCGACGCGGGCCAGTCCCTGGTCATGGGTCGGGAGGTCATGAAAAGAACAATTGCACGCCCTTGAGCGACGGTGTACAAATACGCGAGCACCGCCATCGAAAAAATCGGGTAACAGACGATCGGTACAGGAAGAAGAATGCCGCGGTTTGTGCAGACCACTGGAGGCTGGGTCAGATCGGCTCCGGCTAAGCATCTGAAGCATGCGTTTTTAGCGTGTGCCCTCTCGATTGTCACCTCTTGTTCAACGCCCGCACCGCGGACCACGACTACGCTCGACATCGGGACCGGCACACGCGTGTATGTGCCCGTCACCTCCCTTTACGCGCGGCAATACCAGGGTCTGGTGCGGCAAGCCTTCGACTATTCCTGCGGGGCGGCGGCGCTGGCGACGTTGCTCACTTATGGCGTGTGAGATCGAGTGTCGGAGAAAGAAATCATGGACCAGCTTTTCACGTTGCTGCCGACGGACCAGGAGGCGTTGCGTGAAAAGGAAGGGTTCTCGCTGCTGGACCTGCAGGGGGTCGCCCAGGGGCGCGGCCACAAGGCGCAGGGATTTCGTCTCGAACCGGAATTTCTGTCGAAGCTGAAAGGGCCGGTGATCGTGTTCATACGCCCGCGTGGGTATGAACATTTCGCAGTCTTGAAAGGCGTGCGCGGCGAGTACGTTTATCTTGCGGACCCTTCCCGAGGCAATCTTCGCCTGGCGACTTACCGGTTTATGGAGACGTGGCTGGATAAAAGCGGTACAGGTATCGTCTTTGTCGTGGAAGGCAAGGACGGTGAACTCAAGACTGCTTCTCCATTCGCGGTCAGCGCCGAAGGCTTGCCGGCGCCTGAACTGTTGAGTGCGCGTCAGATGCTGGAGGCGAGTAACTCCTTCGCCCGCTTTCCCGAGTTGCTGCGATAATGCGAAGGCTGCGGAGTGTGACGATGAGGGCCAGAGGCATCTTCGGCTTTCTCTGCATAGCATTCGCATCGTTATCAGCTCCGGCATTTTCGGGCGTCGTTGCTGTCGAGGTGCTGACTCTTGCCGAAGCCGCCAGATTATTGCGGATCGATCCTGGCGAGCTAGCGCGGTTTGCCGAGCAGGATCTTGTGCCGGGAAGGCGCCTAGGAATGCAATGGCGTTTCAGTCGCACCGCCCTGCTAGTCTGGCTGGCCGGAGAGAAACCGACCGACCGGACGAGCGA
>JACCYU010000259.1 GCA_013696315.1 Gammaproteobacteria bacterium
ATCGAATCCCGTGGGTCAGCGCGTCCAGCGCGTATTTTGGTCATCGCATAGCCGGTTACACCCGCGCTTTTCACACGTTTTCCCGACAGTGAAACGATATTGATCACCCGCCCCGCGCCGCTCTGCTTCAGGTGCGGAAATGCGGCGCGGACCAGACGCCACGGCGCCTTGGCGTTCACTTCCCACATTTCATCGAGGCTGGACTCGTCACCGCTTTCCACGTCGAAGGCATGCATGATTCCGGCGTTGTTCACGATCCCGCCCAAACGACCAAACCTTTCGTAAGTGGCTGTAATCCACGAGCCGGCCGACTGCGCGGAGTGCGCATCGTACTTGTGCGTCATCACCCGGCACTCATCCACGTGCGCCGTTAGCTGCTCCAGGCTTTCTGGTTTGCGTGCACCCAGGCTCAGCGTGTAACCGTTATCATACAGGCGCTCGGTGATAGCACGGCCTATGCCGCGGTTGGCGCCCGAGATGAGAATCACGCGCTTGTCAGACGATAAACGGGATTGCATCTTACGCTTTGCTCCAAACTTCATTACTGTGGACGCCTTCGCTCAACATCGACCGTACCTCTGGGACGAAGATGTCGAATGATGCCCGACGCAGTAGGGAATGATCAATGACATGTTGCTGATGATCGATAATTACGACTCGTTCACCTACAACCTGGTGCAATATCTGGGCGAACTGGGTGTGGAGGTCAAGGTGGCGCGCAACGATGAGATCAGCATAGACGAGATCGAGCAATTTGCGCCTGAGCGCATCGTAATCTCGCCCGGGCCTTGCACGCCCAATGAAGCGGGTGTCTCGCTGGCGGTGATCGGCCGCTTCGCGGGACGGATGCCCATCCTGGGTGTTTGTCTCGGTCATCAGGCCATCGGCCAGGCGTTTGGCGGGCGCATCGCGCACGCGCGCGAGATCATGCACGGTAAAACGTCCATGATTCACCATCGCGGCGCCAGCGTATTCAGTGGTCTGGACATGCCGTTCGAGGCGACCCGTTATCATTCGCTGGTGATAGACAAGACCAGCCTGCCCGAATGTCTGGAAGTGACCGCCTGGACGCAAACGCCGGCCGGGGAGCGCGACGAGATCATGGGCGTGCGTCACCGCGAGTTCGCGGTGGAAGGCGTGCAGTTTCATCCGGAGTCCATTCTGACGCGGCATGGGCACGATCTGTTGCGGAACTTTCTAAAACATCAGGTTTGCAGGGCTTAGTTGCCGCTGCACCAGCACAGGACCGTAAATGGATATCAGGCAGGCCATCGGCCGCATCGTGGATCGCATAGATCTTGACGGCGAGGAAATGGAGTTGGTCATGCGCCAGATTATGACCGGTGGCGCGACACCCATTCAGATCGGTGGCTTTCTGGCGGGCCTGCGGACCAAGGGCGAGACTGTGGCGGAAATCGCCGCGGCGGCGAAGGTAATGCGCAAACTCGCGACGCGGGTAGACGTGACGACGAAAAATCTGGTCGATACGTGCGGCACCGGCGGCGATGGCATGTGCACTTTTAATGTATCCACCGCGAGCGCGTTCGTGGTCGCGGCGGCCGGCGGGCGCGTCGCCAAGCATGGCAATCGATCCGTGTCCAGCAGTTGCGGCAGCGCCGACGTGCTGGAGGCCGCGGGCGTGAAAATCGATCTGAGCCCGGAACAAGTCGCGCATTGCATTGACAAAGCGGGAGTGGGTTTTCTGTTCGCGCCAGCGCATCACGCCGCCGCGCGCTTCGCAGCAGCGCCGCGCAAGGAGCTGGGTACGCGCACCTTGTTCAATCTGCTCGGCCCGCTCACCAATCCGGCCGGCGCGCCGAATCAACTGCTGGGCGTGTTCGCGCCGCGCTGGGTAGAGCCGCTCGCCAAGGTATTGCACAATCTAGGCAGTCGGCATGTGCTGGTGGTGCACGCCGAAGACGGTCTGGACGAGATCAGCATCGCCGCGCCAACTCAGGTCGCGGAGCTGCAGGATGGACAAATTCGCACTTACATAATCAAGCCTGAGGATTATGGCGTGAGAAGGCAATCACTGGATTCATTGCGCGTGGCGAACGCGAGCGAAAGCCTGGCGCTTATTCGCGCGGCTCTGGATAATCGGCCCGGCCCGGCACGGGATACGATCATGCTTAACGCGGGCGCGGCGCTTTATGCAGCCGATGTGGCGGAAAACGTGGCGCGTGGCGTGGAGCTGGCGCGCGCCGCGATCGCCTCGGGCGAAGCAGGGCGGCGCATGGCGCTTTTGGCGGAAATAACACAATGAGTTCAACGGATATCTTAAGGCAAATTCTCGCCGCCAAGGCGGAGGAAGTTGACACGCGCGCCGACGAGTTGCCCTTAGCCGAACTGCAAGCGCGCATCGACGACGCGGAGATGCCGAGGGGTTTTGCTGGACGCCTGCAGCTGACCGTCGAAAGCGGACGGCCCGCGATAATTGCGGAGCTCAAGAAGGCGTCGCCGAGCAAAGGGGTAATCCGCGCCGACTTCGATCCTGCCGCGATCGCCGCGAGCTACGAAGCCGGGGGTGCTACTTGTCTGTCGGTGTTAACGGACGAGCACTATTTTTACGGGTGTGCGGAGGATCTGCGGGTCGCGCGCGCGGCCTGTTCGTTGCCCGTTCTGCGCAAAGACTTCATCATCGATCCGTATCAGGTCTACGAGGCGCGCGCGATGAGCGCGGACTGCGTGCTGTTGATCGCGGGCGCGCTTGGCGACGGCATGATGCGCGAATTATGCGCGCTGGCGCGCGACCTGCGGATGGATACGTTGCTGGAGGTGCATGACGCGCATGAGCTCGAGCGCGCGCTGGCGCTGGATACGCCATTGATCGGCGTCAACAATCGCAGTCTTCACACTTTTGAAACGCACCTGGATACGACGCTTGAGTTGTTGCCCAGGATTGGCGGCGGACGGCTGGTGATTACCGAAAGCGGCATCAATTCGCGCGATGATGTCGCGCGCATGCGAAAGGGTGGGATTAGTTGTTTTCTGGTCGGTGAGGCATTTATGCGTGCCCGCGATCCGGGCGCGAAGCTGGCCGAGCTGTTTG
>JACCYU010000260.1 GCA_013696315.1 Gammaproteobacteria bacterium
GGCATCGGCGCCATCATCGGGGCCGGCGTATTTGTGTTGAGCGGCATCGCTGCGGCCACGCAGGCGGGACCCGCCGTGGCATTGTCGTTTGTCGTCGCCGGCACGGCCTGTGCGTTCACAGCGCTCGCTTACGCGGAGCTTGCCGCCGCGATCGGGGGCGCCGGCAGCGCTTATGGTTACGCCTACGCCGGTTTTGGCGAACTGATCGCCTGGATCATCGGCTGGGATCTCATTCTGGAATATTCGCTGGCCGTGGCGGTGGTCGCCATCGGCTGGTCGGGGTACGTGAATAACGCGCTCACGAGCATGGGGCTGACGTTACCGGCCACGTTGCTGCGCGGGCCGGCCGAACGCGGTATCGTAGATCTGCCGGCCGCGGGGATCATTCTGATTCTGGCGGGTCTGCTGATGCTGGGGGTGCGGGAAAGCGCGCGCTTCAACGCCGTGATCGTGTTTATCAAGCTGACCGCCATCGCGGTATTTATCGGCGTGGCGCTGTTTCACGTCGAGCCCGCGAACTGGCAGCCGTTCATGCCGTTCGGGTGGAGCGGCGTAATGGGCGGCGCGGCGCTGGTGTTTTTCGCCTATATCGGTTTCGACGCAGTCTCGACGGCGGCGGAAGAGACGCGCAATCCGCAGCGAGACCTGCCCATCGGCATCCTCACATCGCTGTCGTTTTGCACCATCATCTATATCATCGTCGGTCTGTTGCTTACCGGCATCGCGCCGTACGCCAGCCTGAACGTCGCCTCACCCGTCGCCTTCGCGCTGTCCCAGGCTGGTGCGCGCTGGGCAGCGGCGGTAGTGTCGGCCGGCGCGATCGCGGGATTGACCACGGTGATGCTGGTGATGTTTTATGGCCAGACGCGCATCCTGTTCGCCATGTCCCGCGACGGCCTGCTGCCGCCCGTATTCGCTCGGTTGAACGCGAAAACGCGCACGCCGATCAGGGCGATCGGGGTGTGCGGCGTGACAATCGCATTGATCGCGGGCTTCGCGCCGATCTCGGCGGTCGCCGAACTCGTGAATATCGGGACGCTGGCGGCCTTCGTGCTGGTGAGCGCCGGGGTGATCGCGCTGCGTCATCAGCAGCCGGATCTCAAACGCCCGTTTCGCGAGCCCTTCAGCCCCGTCATCCCCGTGCTCGGCATACTTTTCTGTCTCTATCTGATCTTCAGTCTGCAGTACATTACCTGGTTGGGATTCGCCATCTGGACGGCTCTGGGCCTCATTGTTTACTTCGCATTCTCGCGGCGCCACAGTGCGCTGGCGTCCTGAGAACGTCTTCGGAAATAATTTTCATTGGTCGGTTCCAGTAGGCAGCGCCGCGGACGCCGGCCTGATTGGGCCAACGACGCTCCCGGACGATATCCACCTCGCATGCACGTTGCATTGAACGCCATCGCGGACGGTCCGGAGGATGCCTGGTGACCTGGGATCAACTGAAGACCCGCGTGCATCGCACGGTCATCGGCCCCCCACGCGATCCGCTCGCGCCCGCAACGCGCCAGAGCATAACGCTGGTCGCGTTTCTCGCCTGGGTGGGTCTGGGCGCCGATGGCCTTTCTTCGTCTACGTACGGCCCCGAGCAGGGGTTTCTAGCGCTGGGCGAGCATACGGGACTGGCGTTGCTGCTGGCGTTGGTGACGATGGTGACCGTGTTCATCATCGCGCTTTCATACAACCAGGTTATCGAGCTGTTCCCGACCGGCGGCGGCGGCTACAAGGTCGCCACGCGGCTGCTCAACCGGCGCCTGGGGCTCTTGTCCGGCGCGGCACTGATCGTGGATTACGTGCTTACCATCGCCATTTCCATCGCCGCCGGTGTGGATGCGCTGTTCAGCTTTCTGCCGGCGGGCTGGCATTTCCTCAAACCCGAAGCCGCCGTGCTGCTGCTCAGTTTGCTGGTGATCCTCAATCTGCGTGGCGTCAAGGAATCCATCTACGTGCTGCTGCCGATATTTCTCGGTTTCGTGATCACGCACGTGGGGCTGATCATCTATGGCATCGGTGCGCAGGCGCATCGCTTCGACGAGACGGTGGCGCTGACGGTCGAGCACATCACCACCCTGAACGACGAAACCGGCATTCTGTTCGCAATCGCGCTGTTTATCCGCGCCTACGGCATCGGCGGCGGTACCTACACCGGCATTGAGGCCGTATCGAACACCGTGAATCTGCTGAAAGAGCCGCGCGTTCGTACCGGCAAGCTGACGATGTTCTACACTGCGCTGTCGCTGGCGTTCACGGCGGGCGGCACCATGCTTCTGTACCTGCTGTGGAACGTACAGCCCACCGCCGGCGAGACGCTGAACGCGGTTACCTTCGGCAAGATCATGGGCGATTGGCAACTGGGCGGCTGGCACTTTGGCGAACCGGCGCTGATCATCGTATTGCTGCTGGAGACGGGACTCTTGTTCGTGGCGGCCAACGCCGGGTTCATCGGCGGGCCCGCGACTTTGGCCAACATGGCGGTTAATCACTGGGTTCCGCACCGGTTCAGCCAGCTTTCGGATCGCCTGGTCACCAAGAACGGCGTGTTGCTGATGGGTGGCGCGGCACTGGGTATATTGCTGGGCAGCGGCGGCCACGTCGAGTTTCTGGTGATTGTCTACAGCATCAGCGTGTTTCTGACGTTTTCACTGACGTTGATGGGACTCACCTTCTACTGGTGGCGGCGCAGGCGCAACGACCGTGGCTGGTGGCGGCGCATGCTGCTCACCCTGACCGGGCTCATTATTACGGCCAGCATCTTTCTGGTATTAACCATCGGACGCTTTGCCGATGGGGGCTGGCTGGCGGTGCTGCTGATTGGCCTGCTGGTGATATTCTGTTACTGCATTTCGCGACATTACCGCAACGTGCGCCGAACTCTCACGTCGCTGGACGAAATCCTGACGCAACTGCCCGCGCCCACGACGGGGACGTCACCACAGCTTCGTGACGGCGAGCCGGCGGCCGTGTTTTTCGTTTCTGACTATCGAGGCGTCGGCATCCATACCCTGCTCAACGCACAACGGCTGTTTCCCGACCGCTTCCGGAATTTCGTATTTCTGACCACCGGAGTGGTCGATACGGTCTGCATCAAGGAGGACCAGCAGATCCTGGATCTGCAACGCGATGTCGATAACCAGCTCAAACAGTACGTGCGCTTCTGCCACGCGCACGGCATGGCGGCCGCGAGTTACTCCTCGTTCAGCACCGATCCGGTGGAAGCCGGCACGCAACTCGCCGAGCAGGTGATGGAACGCTTTCCCAACAGTGTGTTTTTCGCCGGCACCCTGATTTTCCGTCAGGAGAACCTGTTTACCCGCCTGCTGCACAACCACACGGCGTACGCGCTCCAGCAGCGCCTGCACCTGAAAGGGGTGCCGCTGATCATCATGCCCATGCGCCTTGAGACCACGGCGGGCTGAACGCCGCTTGTGTGTCTGTTCCATAGCCGGGCATCGCGTTGTGGCTCCGCGCGCAAGCCCGTCATATCCGACCCGCAACTGACCTTGTATATTAAACATCGCACTTCACTATCATCGTATGCATCGTGGCCGAGGTACGGCCGGCAGCTTTCGTGAGCGATCATCCCGACATGGGCGCACCATCCGTGCCGGAAGAAGGCCCGGTCACCGCGATCGTCGCGGCGGATAAAGCGTGGCCGCGGCCAGGAGTACGAAGACTGGCTGAAAGGCATCCTGAGCGCCGCGCGCGCATTTCCGGGGTTTCTCGGCGTGAACGTGATACGGCCCTCCGGCAGCGCTGACTGCGATTACGTGATCCTGTTGCGGTTCGAGTCGCAGGCGACGCTCACGGCGTGGGAGAATTCGTCCGAGCGCCGCGCGTGGTACAACCGGATGCGCGACTGCATCGTGGAGGGTGACGCCAGAATCGAGCACATGACGGGCCTTGAGTTCTGGTTCACCTCGCCGCAGGCGGCGACCCTCACGCAACCGCCGCGCTACAAGATGGTCATCGTGCTGGTGGTGGTGCTGTTCTGCATGCTCAACACCCTGGCACCGCTGTATGGCGGACTGCTGGGCAATCTGCATCCGCTGCTGCGTTCTTTCATCCTGATCGTCACCCAGGTGATACTGATGACCTACGTCATCATGCCGCTGCTGTCACGGCTGTTCTCGCGCTGGTTATACGGCAGCCCGACCCAACGCCATTGATCCGCCAGACGCTTGCCGAGGGGCTTTTATCCGACGTTAAGCCTAATTGATTGCGGCATGGTTCATGCCGACCATATCTCGGTCGTACGCATTGCCGCCGCCTTCGCTCATCATCTCCAGTGCCTTCCGGAATGAGCAGCCCCGCCGCCTCACAGTGGTACGTGACCTGAACGGCCGCGCGACAGCGATACCGCGGCCGATGCTCACGTGTCTGGACGGCATGGGGCTGATCGTCGGCATTGTGGTTGGCGCCGGCATCTTCAGCGCACCCGCGCTTGTTGCCGGCAACGCCGGAAGTCCTGTTCTGATGCTGTCCGCCTGGGTGCTGGGCGGGCTGATCTCGCTGGCCGGGGCGATGTGCTACGCCGAGCTTGCGAGCCTGCACCCTCACCCCGGAGGCGATTACCACTACTTCAAACTGGCGTACGGCAACTCTGTATCGTTTCTGTTCGCCTGGGCGCGTTTGACGGTAATCCCGACCGGCTCAATCGCACTGCTGGCATTTGTGGTCGGCGACTACGCCTCGCAGATCTGGCCGCTGGGGGCGCGCTCGTCTTCGGTGTACGCGGCGCTGAACGTCTCGGGTTTGCGGCAGGGCAAATGGACGCAAAACCTGCTTACGGTGCTCGAAGTGACGGGTGTGGGCCTGGTGATCGTGGCCGGGCTGTGGCTGTCGGCCGCCCCGCCTTCGCCCACCGCGCCGGGCGATCCGACAAGCACGAACTGGGGGCTGATCCTGGTGTTCGTGATGATGACGTACGGCGGCTGGAACGAAGCCGCTTACATTTCCGCGGAATTGCGCCACCCTGAGCGCAACATCGCGCGCGTGCTGTTCTGGAGCATCGCCGCCGTCACGACGCTTTATGTGCTGGTGAATCTCGCGTATTTGAACGCGCTGGGTCTGGCCGGCACGAGCGACTCGGACGCAATCGCCGCCGACGTGATGCGGCAGGATTTTGGCGAAATCGGCGCGCGGCTGGTCAGCCTGTTCATCGCGATCGCCGCCCTGACGTCAGCCAACGCGACGATATTGATGGGCGCGCGAGTGACGTACGCCTTCGGCCGCGACGTGCGCCTGTTCTCCGCGCTCGGGCGCTGGCGAGGCAGCGCGCCGGTCAATGCGCTGCTGGTGCAGGCTGGCATCGCGCTTGCCCTGGTGCTGCTGGGGACGACCACGCGCAGCGGCTTCGAAACCATGGTTGAATTCACGGCGCCGGTGTTCTGGTTCTTTTTCCTGCTCGCCGGCGTGTCGCTGTTCATGCTGCGCGCGCGTGAACCCGGGCCGCGCCCGTTCCCCGTGCCGGTATCCGCTGACGCCGATCGTGTTCTGCTTGACCTGCGCTTATCTGCTCTACGCCAGCCTCGCGCACACCGGCATCGGCGCGCTGTTCGGCGTCGCGGTGCTCGTGTGCGGCGTGCCTGTGTTGTGGCTGGCGCGCGTACGTGCGCCCCGATCGCCGGCCGCGGCGCGTCAACCGACCTCCCCCAACCGAGCAACATCCAATGTCCAGTAAATGGTTAATCGCGCTGGTCTTCATCACGAGCCTGAACGCAGACGCCATACAACCGACGCATCCCTACGTGGCCTACGTACCGACGCCGCAGCCGGTGGTCTACCACATGCTGGAGCTTGCCGATGTGCGACGCGATGACATGGTGTACGACCTCGGTTCGGGCGACGGGCGCATCGTGATCAGCGCGGCGAAACGCTACGGTGCGCACGGCGTCGGCATCGACATCGATCCCCGACGCGTGGACGAGGCGCGGGAAAACGCGCGCAAGGCCGGCGTCCACGGACGCGTCACGTTCCGGCAGGTCGATCTGTTCGAGACCGATTTGAGCCCGGCCACGGTGGTTACGCTTTACCTGCTGCCCAGCGTGAACGAGCGTCTTATGCCGAAACTGCTGGACGAACTTGCACCGGGCACGCCGATCGTGTCGCACGATTTCGCCATAGGCGACTGGAAGCCGCAACACACGGATAACATGGACGGTCACGTGATTTACATGTGGACGGTGCCCGAGCCGAACTGACCCACCCGGCTTGAACTGGCGGTAGCGCGTGAATACGCCGGCCCATGCGGTCATCAACTGGCTGATCCTCGGGCGCGGAGACCGCCCCGAACTCGCCGTGCCCATCGTCGCCGGCTCGCTGCTGCCCGACCTGTCGATGATTGTGTTTTACATCTATCTCAAGGCGCTGGGCACGCAGGAGAGCGTGATCTGGAGCGTGCATTATCACCAGCGCCAGTGGCAGGCATTTTTCGACGTATTCAATTCCATCCACCTTATACTTGCGGGACTGGCGATCTCCTGGCGGCTCCGCGCCACACGCTGGGCCGCCTTTTTCGCCGGCATGGGCTTGCATGTTCTGTTCGATCTGCCGCTGCACCATGACGACGCCCACCGCCATTTCTTCCCGTTCTCCGACTGGCGCTTTTTTAGCCCGATCTCGTACTGGGATCCCGCGCATTACGGCGACATCGTAAGCGCCTGCGAGATAGTTGTTGTAGCCGTGGGCAGCGTCGTGCTTTGGCGGCGTTACGAAAGCATGTGTCTACGGCTTATGTGCGCCGCGCTGGCGCTGAGTTATTCGCTGCATTGGATATATGTATTCGCCGTGTGGGCCTGAAGAAAACTGCGCTTATCGCCAAGCGCGAGATGGACTGGCGGATGCTGCTCTTTACTGACTATCGGTTTAAACAGGTACAATCGAAATCCTTATGACCGGCAAGTTCGACGTCTCGCGCTATCGCCCCCGTGTCGTAAACGGATTTCGCCATTGTGAACGGGCGCTGATGCCAATGCGTCGACCATGGCGGCGATATGTCGCTTACCTTTAACTATATCGATGTAGAATACTTGCCAAGACAGAGCACTGCCTTTAATCCATGCATACTGACAGCCAAATATTAATCCTGCTTGCTAAGTGCGAGGCGGCAGCAGGAAGAAGACTCAAAGAGGTTCGCGGGAATTTAAAGTCTAAAGGCTGGCTTCCCGATTCATGGCAATTTCACATGCTCAGAATCGCAAAGATTAGTGATCGCTATTGGCTCTTCGAAAACAATCGTCAGGAAGGTATTTTCTCCAGCGCTGAGGAAGCGGCGGAGATCGCTTCAAGTATGTATAAGCCGTTTCCATCGCACATCTTTTGGCCCCGAAGGTATCCAACTGAATCCTGATAGCGGGGTTCCTGCCCAACTAAGTGAATGGACCTTGGAGCTAGAGCAGCGGTAACTAGGTCTAACCTAACTCCTCCACTGCGATTTCGATGAGATTGCCAAACACCAACAGTCCTGAAATCCCGCCAGCGCATGCTATCGCACAATGCGTACCTGAATGGCATGCTTCAGTTTCTGCCAAACTTTATCGGTGGTAAATACCGGCACGCCCAGATCGAGGCCGCAGCTCAAGCAGGCGCGATCGCCGAGAGAGAGTCCATAACGTCGCGTGGACTGCCAGAGCGAAGCCGCGATTTCTGCTTCCTCCGGCGTGAACGGCAATACTGCGCCCAGAACGAGATCCATAGCCCCCAGCATACTAAGCCCAGTATTGGGGTGCACCTTGAATCAGTTCAACTTATGCCTGATATGCTTACTCCGCCGTCAACGGCGTGGCGATATCCTCAAGGCTTCTGCGCTCGGCGTCTACGCCGATGAAGACTTCGACCAGCCCCGCGGCGATCATCAACGCAGCGCCGAGCACATAGCCCATGAACACATCGGCGGCGCGTGCGGTTTCGATCAGCGCGCCGAACACCAGCGGGCCGGAGATGCCGCCAACCGCGGTGCCAATGGCGAAAAAGAACGCGATCGCCAGCGCGCGGATCTCCATCGGGAATACCTCGCTGGCGGTGAGGTACGCAGCACTCGCGCCGGCCGAGGCAAAGAAAAAGATTACCATCCAGGCCAAGGTTTGCGTCACCGCTGTCAGCACGCCCTGCACGAACAGGTAACCGGTGCCCGCGAGCAGCAGACCGGCGAGAATGTACGTGCCGGAGATCATCGCGCGCCGCCCGATCGTATCGAACTGCGGCCCCAGCAGCGCGGGCCCGAGAAAATTGCCGATCGCGAACGGGATCAGATAGAGCGGCGCGGTGCCGGCCGGCACGCCGTAGAAAGTCGTCAGTACGAGTACGTAAGTAAAAAAAATCGCGTTGTACAGAAACGCCTGGCCGGTGAACAGCGAGAAACACAACCACGCACGCTTTGGGTAAACCTTGAACATCGTTCGCGCGATGGTGATGAACCCGATGCTTCCGCGCTGCCGCACGGTGATTGACGTTTCCGGCTCTGGCAGCGGTTCTCCGAGCTTGTTCTCGATCTCTTTTTCGATGCCATCGACCAGCGCCTCGGCTTCGTGCGCGCGACCATGAATGTACAACCAGCGCGGGCTTTCCGGCACGTGACGGCGCACCAGCAATATGCCAAGGCCCAAAATCGCGCCCAGACCGAACGCGAGCCGCCAGCCGAGGTCAGCGGCGAAGATGTCCGTGTCGAGCAGAATCACGGAGAGACCAGCGCCCCCGGCGACGCCTACCCAGTATGAGCCGTTAATAAACAACGCCACGCGACCGCGCAGACGCGCGGGTATTAGTTCGTCGATGGCGGAATTGATGGCCGCGTATTCGCCGCCGATGCCCGCGCCGGTAAAAAACCGGCACAGGTAAAACCACCATGCGCTGGTGACGAATGCGGTCAGCACGGTGGCGGCGAGATAAAGACCTAAGGTGATGAGAAAGAGCTTCTTGCGGCCGTAACGATCGGCGAGATACCCGAAGAGCAGCGCGCCGCTCACCGCACCGGCGATATAAATCGCGCCGGCCAATCCGATCTGCGCGGCGTCTAGCGCCAGCCCGCTGCCGGGTTCCGAAAGCCTGCCCGCGACCGCGCTGACGATGGTGACCTCCAGCCCGTCGAGGATCCACACCGTGCCCAGACCGATAA
>JACCYU010000261.1 GCA_013696315.1 Gammaproteobacteria bacterium
GGTAAACCCCGTCCCGGCTCGCCCTGCATAGACGAGGGTATCGTTCTCGTACTGCGCGAGGAGTAGTGCTCCAAATTCCGGCTGTGTACCTTTTGGATCCGTGTACCCGACGATGACGAAGTCGTCAGTCTTGTCCAGAGTGATCTTGATCCAGTCGCGTGAACGGCCGGCTCGATAGGCGGCGTCCGCCCTCTTTGCCAGTATCCCTTCTAACTTTAGGTGCTGTGCTTGACGATACAGCGCGTCGCCATGCGTCTTGACGTGCTCCGAGTAACGTATCGGCCCGACCGAGGGCAATATGCCTCGAAGAAGCTCCTTTCTTTTTATGAGTGGCAGCGCTCGCAGGTCGTGTCCTTCCAAACCCAGGACATCGAACGCATAAAAGGTGACGGGTAAATCAACCGTCGCCCGTTCGATGTCTTGACGACGCGTCAGACGTCCCCGTTTCTGCAGGCGTCCGAAGTTGGGCCTCCCCTCCTCGTCGTGCACGACCGCTTCGCCATCGATGACCAGTTGATTAAACGGTAACGCGGCCACGACATCGGCGATCTCCGGAAACTTCGCCGTCAAATCGTTGCCAGCACGAGAGTACAGGGTCACAACACTACTAGCGCGCCCGGCAAGCAGTCGATATCCATCGAACTTGACTTCGAATATCCATCCAGTCTTCGTGAATGGCTTGCCGGGGTGCGCCAGCATGACCTTAGCCCGTGTTGACGAGACCGCTTTGGCGGGCACCTTAAGGCGTTTCAATCTGCCGACGATGCGTTTGGCAGGGTCATGCCGCGCTTTGATTTGTTGCGCGGTGAGGCCGGACAAGATCGAATCGGGCGAGAGGGCCTCGGTGCCGCCGTCGAGGACATGGCTGTCAGTCTCCTTGATCAACAGCCAGTCTTGCGGGCTCTTGCGTGTCTTTACCAGTGTCCATCTGCCCCGCAGTTTGTAGCCGCGCAGTTCGAACAAGAGTTTGCCTTTTTCGAGCCCCTCAGCAGGGTCGCCAATCGGCAACCAGTTACCTCGATCCCATACGATCACGCCGCCGGCACCGTAGTTCCCCTCTGGAATTACGCCCTCAAACGCTGCGTACTCCAGCGGATGATCTTCCACGTGCACAGCGAGACGTTTGTCGGCGGGGTTTGGGGAAGGGCCCTTGGGCACCGCCCAGGACATGAGGACGCCACCTAACTCGAGCCGGAAGTCGTAATGCAGCCGTCGGGCGGCGTGATGCTGGACAACAAACAAATGCCCTGTGGCTCGCCTGATTTGCCCAGATGGCTCCGGCGAGCGGTCGGCCGTGCGCTTTGTGCGGTACGCCTCAAGCGGGTCGCGGGTAGTTGCCGCCATGTGATTCCCGGTTATATGATGCTGGTCATGGCTATGCGATCACTTGCATCTGCGACGATTTCATTCGGATTGGTTTCAATTCCGGTCAAACTGTTTACTTCCTACGAAAGCTCGACCTACATTCATTTTAATCAAATCAACAAGAAAGACGGTGCTCGGGTCAAGCAACAATTAGTCTCGGCCAAGACGGGTGAACCGGTAGCCAGAGAGGATATCGTCAAAGGCTACGAGTTCACTAAGGACCAGTATGTCCTGTTTAGCAATGAGGAACTTGAGACGCTTGAGCAGAAAGCCACGCAAACGATCGATATCGCAGAATTCGTACCCGCCGACAAGGTCGACCGCATCTATCTGGACCGCGTGTACTATCTCGGTCCGGACAAGGGTGGGACCCGAGCGTATCGCCTGCTTGCCCAGGCGCTACGAGATACCGGTCGCGTCGCGCTCGCGCGCTATGCGGCCCGTGGCAAGCAATACCTTGTCCTGGTGCGGCCGCAAGATGACGGCCTGATTATGGAGCAACTGCGTTACGCGAGCGAGATTCGTCCGTTCTCCGAGGTGAAAATCGATGATGCGACAGTCAACAAGGCCGAGTTGAAGCTCGCTGTACAGCTTATCGAGCAGGCTAAATCGGACGAGTTTCAGCCCGAGAAGTACAAAGACGAGGTGCGCGAACGTATGCTCGAATTGATCCAGCGCAAGGTTGAAGGCGAAGACATCTCGGTGACGGTCGCGGAAGAGCCCGAGCACAAGATCATCGACATGATGGAAGCCCTCAAGGCCAGCCTTGCGGCCGGTAAGCGAGATGCGGGTGTGAAGCGCAAGCCTGCGAGGCGCGTAACGAAGAAGGCAGCAGCGACAGGCAAATCCGCAGGCAGAAAGTAGAATCCGTTCGCAATGGCGGCGTATACCATCCGGGACGTTGCCCGGCTTCTCGATCTCCCCAGCTCCAGAATCAGATCATTCGCTCGCGCTGGGCTGACCACCGCGGCGAAAGACCGCCGCGGCAAATACCGCTTCTCCTTTCAGGATCTGATCTTGCTGCGTACAGCTGAGGAACTTAGTGCGGCCTCAATCCCCGTTCGCAAGGTCTATCGCACGTTGAGGACGCTAAGAGCGCAGCTTCCGAAGGGGGCGCCGTTGAGCGCGGTGCGCATTGTAATCGAACACGACGATGTTTTAGTACAGGACCAGCAGGCGGTCTGGGACCCGATAACGGGGCAAGCCAGGTTGAATTTCTCGATTGGCGACATGGCGAGCCAGGTCGCACCGCTGATCCGTGGCGCCGCGCAAGCTGCGGCGCTGAAACCGGATACATCGGACGATGAATGGTTCGATATGGGGCTGGATTTTGAATGGGCTGGGGCCGTAGAAGACGCAAAGCTTGCTTACGCGCGAGCGATAGAACTTAACCCTGACCACAGCAGCGCACACATCAACGTGGGCCGACTGTTGCAGGAAGAAGGGCAAGCGGCCGGCGCTGAGGCGCATTATCGCCACGCCCTTTCAGTAGATTCAGAGGACGCTACTGCCGCGTTCAATCTCGGTAGCGTGCTAGAGGATCTCGGTCGCCGACACGCGGCGATTGAATCCTACCAAGAAGCACTTGCGATAGATCCCAATCTTGCCGACGCGCATTATAACTTGTCGGCCCTTTACGAGGACACGGGAAACCGCGGAGCCGCGCTGAGGCATTTGATACGTTATAAGGCATTGGAGTGACAACAGCCTGAGCGCCACGGAGTAACTTCTTGTGTCTACAACTGCCGCCTTAGGCATGGGTGTTGCGTGCAACGGTAACTTTACCTAAAGCGAGGGATTCAGATGAAAAATCCTTGGATTAAGAAAAACCCATACATGAGCATGTGGTTGAGTGGTGCCAATGCAGTAGCAGGCTCGGCCCGCAGCCGCGCCGCGGCTGAAGGCAAGCGCCATGCGGCGACCATGATGACGACAAGCGCCAAGCAGATTGTCGACTTTTGGAGTGGTGTCCTGCTGACTCCATCGTCACCAAAGAAAAGGAAGAGAAAGCGTCGTTAATCGGCACCTAATGCGACATGTCGCGGGCGTATTAACATCCGCGTAATTAGGGGCCGGGCCGAAGATCCTCGTGGCAGCGGATTAGAAGGACAAGGCTTCCACGCGTCTAAAGACCCCGATATAGGAATATTGCAATGGCCGAAGATAGAAGGAGCAGCATCAATCCCTACCTGGGCCGCGGCATTTGATGCTCTCAACACACTCATGATTGCATGCGGCACAGTATTTGCCAGCATTAATGGCGTGAACCCGACAACTATGAATAACCGGAGTCGTTGATGAATAACGCCGAGATTATTTCAACGCTGAACAATCTGATCGAAACCTGCAAAGACGGTGAGCAGGGGTTTCTGGATTGTGCGGAGCAGGTAAGCGATGCCGGCTTGAAGTCGAAACTGAAGGAGCGTGCCCAACGATGCGCCAATGGCGTACGTGAACTACAGGACCAGGTGAAGCAACTGGGTGAAGAACCCGAAACCAGCAGCAGCACGACCGGCAGAATGCATCGCGGCTGGGTGAATTTCAAAGCCACGATTACGGCGCAGAGCGATAAATCCATACTGGAAGAAGTCGAGCGCGGCGAGGATATAGCCCTGAAATCTTACCGTAAAGCGCTTGACGCAGACTTGCCAGCCGAAATTCACGCGATCGTCGAGCGCCAGTATCAAGGTGTCGAGCAGAACTATCGGGAAGTGCGTGAACTGCGGGAACATGCGACCAGTCCGCGTTCGCCCCGGTGAGCTTGGGTACGATCGCCGAAGGTGACCGTCCGAATGTGCAGTCCTGTGCGATTGGCTGCCTGAACGCGGAGTTACCCGTAACCAGTGACGATACTCTTGGGGCGTCGAACTAGGTGATACCGTGAGCAAGCGTTGAGTAGTTAGCCAGGCGTGTTGGGTGATGGGGTACAGCCGCGACAGCTTTTATTGGGTTAAGGAGCGTTACGATAAAGGTGGTGAGCTGTCGGAACCAAGAGCTCAGTCGGCGCAAGCCGGTGTTGAAGAACCGCACGGCGCCGGGAGGGTGTCAGAAATTCTGTGTGTGAGCCGCTTGTTTAATCAATCACTGATAATGAATCGATCCTCGAACTGAATCGCCAGTTGTGCCTTGGCCGCATGCCAGGCGATGGGTGGATTCTTCCACTTCGCGGTGATGTAGCGCAACGCCAGCCAGATCAGTTTAACTGCGGCCTCATCGCTGGGGAAATGCCCTTTGTTGCGAATGCTCTTGCGCACCTGACTGTGTAG